>CAMATR010000032.1 GCA_945861175.1 Chitinophaga pinensis
ATGATTTTATAGTATTTGAGATTCCAGCAGTGGTTTTTATCAGCGTTTGTGTTAAAATCGAAAGCTGTTATTTTTAGTTGAACGATTCCCACATTTTTAGCGAAATAGTATTCTATATTGGTTCTAGGGTATAGATTTTTGTAAAAAGGGTGATTTGTAATTGGATGTGATGTAGAAGGTGTTGCCCTAAATACTCTCACTGTATCAAAAGTGAAATTGTTTAATTTATAGTTGGTAATCAATTTTATATATTTGGTGATGCTATAGCCAGCGCTACTCTCTGTAACAGTATCATACGGAGTAAAGAATACTGACTCTGTTGCACGTTCCCTGTTTGGGTGAGATTTTTCGACTTCTAAGTGGTCATTTCTATTTTTATAATTTGCGTTGTAAGGAATACTTGAAGTCATCATGAATTCAGAATATAGGCTTCCTTCATTGCGACTCTTACGTTGAAAGCTCATCACCTCATAGTCAATATAATCTGTAGATATCCACCATGTGTAGCATTTGAGCATTACTTGCGTGTCAAGCTCTCCTGTACTATCGCATTCATATACCCACATACTACCGGGCTTAAAGAATGTGTAATTCCTCATTTCGCCGATATAGAATTTGCCCAAATATTTCTTTGGCTCAGGCTCATCGGGCTTGCAGCCTGTTATAATAAATGAAGACAGCAGGATCATTGCTGTTAGTAATAATTTTCCTTTGGTGGCATTATTATTCATAATTGAAATAAGTAACGTGCTATAATAATCCAAATGTGATCGTCTAGGCAACATTTTAGGTGGTGTTTTCTTTTACATGAATCACTGAATCAACCGCGTTTGGGTATTGCCATCGACGAACTTTACAGTCAATAAATACAATGGCTGTAGCTTTGTTGGTGCATTGAATTCACATCGATAAACTGGACGATCTAAAACCATCTCCCCAATGAATTTACCCGTCAATTCGCGGATAGTGATGGTAGTAAACTTGTCAAGCGATTCTACCGTCCAACCCACACCTTGAGAGGGAATCGGGTATACGCGCATCCCGTGCTTGGAAATGTCCAATTGTTCAGATTTTCGTAGGTTCAATGACGCATAGCCCAACGCAATTGCATTGAGCGTACTGTTGGGAATTTCTACGTCGAAAAAATAGACATTTGCAGTGTATTTTGACATAGGCTGATGTAAAAAAGATGTTGTTGCCTCATATGCGCTGTAACTGGATTGCGCTTCTTCCTCCTGCCAGAATTGTTGGTAATTACCGTTGAAATCAAACATCATACACATCGTACCACCTGCATTTATTACCGAATCTGGGAGGTTAGGCCACATGGATGTTGGACAGCCTCCGATGCGAAGTCTAACGCCCAATTTGTCGTTCCCTTCTAACAATTTGAAGGAACTGTATGGGCTGTAAGAGTTGGTATCGCAAAACAGAAATCGTTTCACCACACCTGTTGTCTCATCCAAAATTGCCAGAGCACAGTTGGGGTCTCCCGCAAAGGGAACTCTAAACGATTTGCCCAACCAACGACAATTGCGCTTATAAAGCAATCCCAAATAAACGTTGCCATGATTGTCTGAGCACAAGTTACTGTTCATGGCCTTTGCTGAAGCCGTATCGGCGCGATGGATCCATTTGATAGTTCCGTTTTTTGCGTAGCAGATGGTGATGACATCCAACAAGTTTCCGCTGGGCGGCGATATGCGCTGATCCACCGCTTTGTATGTGCTCTTTGTGTTGCGGAAACTCGATGTTTTGGATACTTCAACCTGCAACAAGTAAGATTCTTTTGAAAACATCAAGATCCGATTTTCTCCGCCGGTGCCTAGATATTGTGCATTGATTGTTTGTCCAAACGAATTTAGTTCAATTGCATAATAACCATTAAATGAGTCCAATTTCAGGTGACTAAAAGCTGTGTCATTGCCCTTTCGATAACCTATGCCGATGTTTTTCTGGTTCACCGAGCGCAATTCTTGGATGCCACTTCCCGATTTAAACCACAGCAGATCGCCTTGGGTAGTGAAGGAGAAAAGAGGCGCGTTGCCGGGGTATGACTTACCGCGATAAGAGCCGTTTTCCGAATGCCCTATCAACGCCGTAATCTGATTATTATTGGTTATCACGATGTCTGTTAGAGACATGTTCGAATCATTGGATTTAAAGGGATAAGCCCAGGCCACAGAGGCATTGCTCTTGTTGATTTTCGCCAAGACACAACTAACCCCATCTGATTTTCGATAAACCCCTGTTGTGAGTCGCAAGGAATCGCCCACACTGAATAGGGTGTATACATTGCCCAAACTGTCGAATGTAGCTTTTCTCGGTAGTGGGATTATCCATAAGCCTGTATTGCGCTGTCCATATTGCTGAATTTCACTCACCCATTGAACACGAGGCGTAGGAATTTGGGCCGAACAACTGACAACCAATAAAAATGATAATATCAGGTTAATTTTCTTCAACATGGGTCGGTAAATGTGATTGTTTTATTAGTACAATCTATTACGATTACTCCACATTTGCATGGTAAACAGGGATTGCTTTGATTGCCACAACATATTAACGCACCATTTGAATATGGGACGCCATTTAATAATACTCTTACATTGGAACAATCACAACTGCAAAGAGGTTCAATTCCGCCAACGGTTTTGTCTTTGTATACGGGCACATCGTTACAAGCACAATCTGGGTCTGTAGGGGAGTTACAGGTAAAAACGGTAACTGAAGAAGTTGAGCCACAGCCTTGGACAGCTATAATAGGGGACGAACAATCCATCCCCCAGTAAATCTTCCAATCACATTGTGCGTTTCCTTTGGCAAGTGTAAGAAATCCGAAAAGGACAAAAAAAGAGATTTTATATAATTTGTTTTTCATGTTGTTGAGCGGAGTTTTGACCAATATATTTACTCAGTTAGTTGATGTGTAAATAGTTATATATATTTATTATATGGTTTGATTCGAAAGCGACGAAATTTGTTCTTAGCCATTACAATTTGGCATTTGCGAATAAACTGTGAAAATAGCCATGTACTTGACTAATAATGAACCTAAATGAATATAGTTTTTGGTATGGGAAATAAACGCTTATAACTTATCATAAAACGGACAAAATGCACCGATTTAGTCCCCTATAAGACAAGTTATACAGAGATAATAGGAGAAGTGTTGCATAAGAACGGGAGGGAGATATTTTGTCATCACACATCCATTTCAAGGCAAATTCAGCATCGGAGAGGACCATTTTGGTGAGGTGTATGGTTGGGATGATGAAAATAGCGAAAGGGGTGCCTCCGGTTTTGTGTGATAGTGCTTTTTGTTTGGTGTAGGGCGATTTTCAAATGCTAACTGAAGTTTGAAATTAAGGTCGAATTTGAGGTGGATACTGAATTTTTGATCATGAACAACGCAAAAGTTATGACTTCTGTTTGTTAATTGTTTAAATTTGACGTAGAATTGTAAGGTGTTGTCAAACAAAGGATTATTAAATTTTTTTGTTAATTCATTGCAGGCGTGCATGTTAATTCATTCAAAAGAATAATTCAAATGTCAGAAGCAGTATTTAAACATTATGATTTGAAATTGGTAGAGCCAACTTTCGATTCCGCTCTAACGGATTTAATCATTGAATTGGATCACTTGCGTAAGAAGCAATTAGGGGGCTCAACTCACCCTAAAGTGTTTTTTCAACTGAAACACATCTTTCATACTTTGGAAAGTATCGGATCAGCTAGAATTGAAGGGAACAACACAACAATTGCTGAATACATAGAGACAAAATTATCGGACATCAAAGTTGTTAATCCAAGTATTCGTGAAATTCAGAATATTGAAAAAGCGATGGCTTTTATAGAAGAGAATATTTACGACTACCCAATTAACAGGGCGTTTCTTGGTGAGATGCATAAAAAAATAGTTGATGGTTTACTTCCACCACCAGATGGAGAAGGTGATTCAACTCCAGGGGATTATAGAAAAGTAAATTTAAAAATAAATAAATCTTCACATAAGCCGCCTGAATGGTTAGCAGTTGAAGATTACATGAATGAATTGCTTGAATTTGTAAATAAAGATGATAGCCCCAAATATGATTTACTCAAAACAGCAATCGCACATCATCGTTTTGTTTGGATTCACCCATTTGGAAATGGAAATGGTAGAACCGTAAGGTTGTTTACTTACGCCATGCTTGTTAAAGCTGGGTTCAACGTAAATGCAGGTAGGATTCTTAATCCTACAGCGGTGTTTTGCAGCAATAGGAATGACTATTACAACTTTTTGTCTGAAGCCGACAACGGCACAGTTGAAGGTCTTACTTCATGGATTGACTATGTTTTAAAAGGCCTAAAAGATGAGATTGAAAAGATTGATAAGTTGTCTGATTATAATTTCCTCCGCAAGGAGATTTTACTTCCGTCAATCAATCATTCTCTAGAACGAAAGTTTATCACAGATGTTGAAGCTAAAATTCTTAAAAGAGTTGTAGATAAGCAGGTGATTTCAGCATCGGATATAAAAGATATTTTTCCGGGAAAAGCGGATGCAGAAGTATCTCGACAAATCAGAAAATTAATTGATCGTAAAATGTTAATCCCAGAGAATGAGGGTACGCGCAAGTATGTTCTTAGATTTGATAATAGTTATTTAATTAGGAGCATTATCAAAGAGCTAGGCGACAAAGGCTTTTTGCCAGTTCGTGATGAGGTGTAAGTTTGTGCTAGTTCAGTGCACAATACTGAACCTTCATTAGAACTGAATAAATAAACAATTCCAAATGTTTGCTTGACAATAGGCCTGACGCAAAACTTGTGTTAGGCGTATGGCGTTTGCTACAATACATTTTGTTCAATCATAGTAGCCTTAAGTGCTTCATATTTTTCCTTAAGTTCTTTCGGTGGTTCTTGCCCACAACAATATCTCATCATTTCTTGTCTCGTCTTGTCAAACTGCACTTTTAATTCACTGCGTTGAGAAATAAATAGGTCTTGAATTTCGATTAATGAATCAGCGAGATGTTGAGATGAATAATAAACCACAACATTAGCCATTTCATATTCTTTTCGTTTGTCAAGCTCTTGCAGTTGTATTTTTAATTGTCCAATAGAGTTGTAAAATTTGTAAATAAGATTTATAGCGTCTGATGACAAGTAGAGCATATTATCTGCAATTTCATCGTGGCACTTCCTTACAGAAAGGTCGAACCTTTTTAATGCATCTATTATACAACTTGTGTCTACACATTTACCGGATAAAGCAACGTGTAATTGCTGAACGTCAAAGAGAATTTTTGACAAAGATGCATAAACTCTTTTCTCCTGTTCACGAATATCGTCTTTGGTCTTGTACTGCAGGTCAAGATTTTTTTCAATTCTTTTTAATTGTCGGTGGTTTCGATTTGTTAACCACAAAATTCCTAATGGCAGAAATACTCCTGTTAGAATTATATTTATTAATCCAGGATTGTTGTCGAGGATATGTTTTATTGTTTCGTTCATTTCTTACGTATTATAGACCATCTTGGTTCAGGCACCAATTCAAAGTCTTCGTTGTGTTTTAAAAAGTATAAAGTCATTTCGGTTGACCCAATATTTGTAATTCTAATTAGCATCATTCCACTTACTAAATGGTCGTGCGAATTTTGACTTGAAACTTTAAGTTTATTCCAAGAAATACTCTTGTCGGCAGTTCCTTTTATCTCGTAATGCCCTATAGTTTCGTTAACAGAGATTGAAAGGTGGAATTAATGTCAGTGAAGATCAGGGTTCATTTACAACAATCGGTCTCACGATTGATTTTGAGTTCTGATATAATTGAATCTTGACGAAATAGATGCCTGGGCTAAGATGTTTGCTGTTAACGGTGAAACCATTGACATCGCAGTTTTGATTCATGATCATTTGCCCCTGACTATTAAATAATTGAATCGATTTGATCAACTTATCGCAGTGTATTTGTATATCTTTTCCCAATGTGGGATTGGGGCTGATGAATAAAGTATAGGTCTTATTCTCTTCCAGCGACAGCGGATTTACCTGTATGGGTGCGCAATAGCCCGTATCCACGCAGTTGCCGGCCTTGGCAATTACAAACGGATAATACGTGCTTGCCTTTGTGTAGGTGTGGCTGCAGTTGCTCACCTGCGCACTGTCATTGCTTCCCGAGGATGGGTCGTTGAAAAACCAACGGTAAGTGGTGCCCGCAGTACCCATTAAATTCTTGGCCTCAAACAGAATGGTGGCCGGTATTTGGGCCGTGGTGGTGTTTGATTTGGCATCAATGGCAATGACCTTTGGATTCACGGTGAGCCAATGCGTTTCTAGCTGCCCGCAGGGCGATGTATTGCTGAAATAATAAACCGGATACGTATTGGCAGTGATGTTTCGGGGAATAACCAAGCCCTTGTTGACCGGAACGTTCGCTTGTTTGCTGTACCAAGTGCCGCCCGTTGTGGATGGATTGAATAGGGTGGTGAGATCTTCTCTGGCCGACTCCCCGCAGACGGATTTTGGCGACACAAAATTCTGTTTCGCGGTATCGCCCAAAGGCACCCACGCTGAATCCATGAACAAACATTGTGAATTGCTGTAGGTGTAAATGGCCATCATGGAATCGCTGTTGGCTTTTTTCAACTGTAAGGTTGCGTTGTTGCTCTCGGCATTCCACCAAGTTCCCCCGCTCGGAGTGACTTTGATGTTGTTCAGGTTGAAGGTGTCTGAAGCCTTACACACCACGGCAATTTGGGGTATGCGAATTTGTGTGGTATCTACCTTTACCTCGCGCATTAAAGCAATCGCACAGCCATCTACCGAAGTGAACTTGCCCGTGATGGTTGATTTTGGTGCATCTAAAAACAAAGACAGCTTTTTGGAGGTGCCCAAGTCGGTGGTTTTGGTGCCGGTGGTTATCGACCAATCTCCCGACCATGCATGTCCGGCGACTGTATTGCTGCCCGATAATTCTACGGTTTGTGCGCCACACAAGGTTTCAAGGGTAGGGAGGTCAAGTTGGTAAACGCTGTCTTTTAACAGGGTTAACGTCTTACTGAAATCGCAACCGGCGGTGTCGGTGATGCGCAATCGCAGCGTTACCGCTGATGTGAAGTTCTTTCGCAATGTATCCTTGGTGATTTTGGTGGTGTCGAATCGCCATTCACGGGTGGTCTTTGAGGCAAAGCCCGACAGGTTGATGGGGGTGTAAAGTTGGTTTGTGTCTGCGGTGCAGAGGGTATTGTGATTGAGGGAGAAATCGAGTCCGGGCCATAGTTTGATCAGGTCAACGGAATCGCGGAAGATTCTCTGACTGCAGTAAGCACTCGGTGAACTCACGGTGCAGGCGAGGTAGTATTTCGCTTTTTCCAGGGCAGTGAGGGTGATGACATCTCCTTTGCCAGTGTAGATCGGTTTAGAGCCAAAAGAATCTTTGTACACCGACCAACTGTTCGATACAAACATTCCGTTGTTGCTGGATTTGATTTGGGCTTTGAAAGAGTTGCAGGGCCCCGGATAGATGACGATTTTGGATTGTATGGATTTTTGGTTGTACACCACAATGCCTCTGCTGCTAACTTGGATATCATCACAGCGTGAGGTTGAAAGTCTGACATTGAGTGTACGATAGGTGCTGAAATCTGCGCCCAAAGGGAGTTTGATGAAAAGCTTGATTTTTGGCAAGTACTTCAAGGAATAGTCCACCGTGTAGCTGTAGTATTTGGGGTTGAGGGAACCATCGATTTTTACATAAATGGTATCGAGGTAGCCAGTATCGCTCATGCTGATATTGATGGTGGCAGAATCTCCTTCGCAAATATCTACCCGAGACGGCACTTCAAAATTGGGGACGTCCCAATAAGATTGTTTGGTGTCGGTGAAGCTGAATTTCATCGCTAACACCGTGATGCTGCCTTTGAAATGCCAATTGCCGTAAGCGTCTTTGGAGTACCAGGATGTTTTAAATACAAGGGGTGCGCCTTCGTAAATGTCAGGGATTACGCCCTTAGAGTTGCTAAAGAATGTAACGGCTCCAGTGATGGGGTCGCAGTGAAACCCAATGGGCTTGTTTTTGTTGTTGGGTTTGGGTGTACAGGCATTGCCTCCAGTTGGACAATAGCAAGTGAATGGATATTTGTACGAAAAGTTTGATGCCAGCATTACACTCGTGCCCCAAATGTCGGTCTCCATCGGCACCAATTCGGTAAAAACCGAATCGTTTGGATTGTAAACAATGCCGGGATTGCTGTATATGGCTTGATTGCGCGTGAGTACAGTTTGGTTTAAATTATTGAATGTGATGCTCTTATCGCCTTTTGTCATCGTTTTGGTATTGATTTCACTTGACCAAGCGTGATAAGGTTCGTAGATGATGTTAGATGTGAAGGACATGTCCGTTTTATCAGCTGTCTGCGTGAAAATCCTTACAATTGGTTGTGCTTTGATTAAACTATCGAATGGTTTTTTACTGATGTCGAGCGTGTATTGATAAACTACTTCGAGATATTTTCCGTTAGGTGGACCAAAGGGATATGTACTGCTGTTTGTTTTGCATTTGTGTTGGGGGTATTGAAAGTTTTTGTAGGTGGGGTAAACCTCATTTTTGGTATTTCCAATGAAGATATACAGCTTTAAACCTTGAGTATCCCTGTATTGAAAGCTTCGATATTGCCATTTTTGACGATGTATTGTAAATGTGATTTTTGAATTATTCGTTACTTCGAAATCTGTATAACCACCTACACTGTAACTTTGTGCATTAACAACTAAAAATACAGCATTTATTAAAAAGAAAAAGAAAAACTTATTATTATTTTTAATCATGACAGGGACAGGGATAGTTGAAGCTGCAGTCTAACGAATTTAGCAAAACTAAATAACTATTCGTGTTAATTGTATTTATGTTGGTGATGAAATAATTATCCCAATTTAAAGGTATTGGGTTTTGGAAATTTCCTGACATCACATGAAAATTAAATGAAGCTTGTCCATGCACAGTGGAGGACTGGTTGTTATAAATCCATAATTTGTATTTATCGTGTGAGGAAGATGGAATAGAATTGTTGGTATTGTATGTCACTGTACATAACTCAGAGTGGTTAATTTGTGCAGTGTTATTTATACTAGATATTGCTGGGTTATTACTTCCTCCAGACCCGAAAGTGGTGTAACAAGTGAAGTCTTTACAGCTATTGAAGGCAACGGTTTCGTACACAAAATTATTACTAAAAGTATGTGTTGAATTGTCGAATTCCCCGATAAAATTATGTTCTCCTGTGGGAGTTGTGAATTTTCCCGTGAGGTACAGTGTGTTTTGGTCTTTTTTGAAGATTCCAGTAAAAATTGGGATATGAAGTAAAATTGGATTGACACAGCCACCTGTAGGATTAGCTTCAATGTATTCGAAAGTGAACAAGTTGCCATTATTTTTATTTAAACTAACCATGAATGGAGCGTTTATATCAACAGAATTGGCAAAGATCAATGCGGTATCTCCCAAAATGCTGATTTTTGGAGAGCCAATGTTGAACAATAAAGGATTCGTTTGCCATATTACAACACCTGAACTAGGGTTTATTCTTGCAATTGTTAGGCGAGCCGAGGCACCTAATACACTGCTTATCTCCGTCACTGTTCCAGTAATGATTATTTCTTGATTATCGACCTCCACCAAATCGTTGAAGTTGTCAACAGGGATGGTTGCAGAGGCTCCAATTATGATCTGGGTATTTATTAAATTGAAATTTGCGTCAAAGCATGCATAAAATGCATTTCTGACCGCTGCAACAGGTTGAGTTGTTCCAGTATGAGAACCACAGCATACAAAATTACCATTGGACAATTCAATTACTCTGGAAAAAAAGCCACCATTCCAGATCTCCTTGGTTGTTATAGGATTTCCTAAGTTATCGATTTTACATATAAGAGGTAGGATACCGTTAAGTCTCCTTGTGTATCCAACGATGATGTATCCACTATTGTTTTTTAGGGGCTTAATATCAAAGGGGTGAAATTCCGTGTTTTGACCAATGGGCTCTATATCTCTGCATATTGTTATGTTACCACTCGAATTGAAATTAACAAATCGCATTTTAAATTTGTTGCCATTTTTAATCGCATAAACGCCTGCTGAATAGTCTGTGTTCGATTTGCAATTTGCAAAGTCGCGGTAAAATGCGCTATCGTCGCCCGTGATATTTTCACCGTAAATTTTGTCGATTTTTTGGCTTAATAAATCGATAGGTAATAGTGTAATTAAGAGCATCAAGAGAATAAGTGCTCGGTTATTTTGATTTTTCATGATTGTATATTTTTTTTTGGAATTGTAAATAGCTATTAAAACTCTAGTTTAAAACATTATGATTTTTTGGGAAGTGGTCAGTTGACACTTTGGTTGATGATGTTGATTTGGCGATTATTTTATATTTTTTTTGTGCATTGTTAAAACAAACCCAAGGCGTCGTTGTATTTTAATTATCTGCAAAACTAAATCGTAGAAAATCAAATTTAATGGCAGTAATTAACCCTATTTTTGCATTGTTTGTAATCAAAAATTGGTAAGAATATTCTACGTGTCTATTCGGAAATTAAGCATACAGATACTACAGACTGAAAATTTCCAATCTCTTAGTATAGCGCCTAATTTCCAAT
>CAMATR010000033.1 GCA_945861175.1 Chitinophaga pinensis
TATTAATGCAACGAAATCTTATCTGGTTGAATCACGCATTATGCAGCACGGTCAAACCACGACATTGAATGTTCAAAAAATGAACGCCTCAGATAAGTACATTGTAGGAAAATACGATATTGAAATCCTAACACTTCCGCGCACACATGTGACCGTTGATGTTTCCCAAAGCAGCACTGTTTATGCCGACATTATGGCTCCAGGATTTTTCAATTATAAAACAATCCAGCCTGTTGTAGCTCAAGTTTTTTTATTAAAAGAAAATGGCGCCATTGAATGGGTTTGCAACTTAGATGAAACAGTAAAGACTGGAAGCGTTCAGCTTCAACCTGGAACTTACCGCATGGTATATCGCCAAAAGAACTTACGATCATCTTCTTACACTATTGATAAAGACTTTAGAATCTATTCAAACAAAACAACAATTATTAATATTTGATCATCATGGAATTTGAAATTCTTGGAAATAAAGACACTCGTTCAGGATTTGGAGAAGGACTTGCAGAACTGGGCAGGACTAATGAAAATGTGGTTGCACTTTGCGCGGATCTTATTGGCTCGCTCAAAATGGATGAGTTTAAGAAAGAAAATCCGGAACGCTTTTTTCAAGTTGGAATCGCTGAAGCAAATATGATGGGCATGGCCGCTGGAATGACAATCGGAGGCAAAATTCCATTTACGGGTACATTTGCTAATTTTTCTACTGGTAGAGTTTATGATCAGATTCGTCAATCAATTGCCTATTCACAAAAAAATGTGAAAATCTGCGCATCACACGCCGGATTAACCTTAGGTGAAGATGGGGCAACTCATCAAATATTAGAGGACATTGGAATGATGAAAATGTTGCCGAACATGACTGTAATTGTGCCTGCAGATTTCAACCAAACGAAGCAAGCAACCATCGCAATTGCAGAACATCAAGGACCAGTTTACCTAAGATTTGGTCGACCAGTTATGCCAATCTTTGTAAAAGAAGACGCGAAGTTTGTTATTGGAAAAGCAGATGTATTGCAAGAAGGCACAGACGTTACAATAATCGCATGTGGGCATTTAGTTTGGAAGGCAATTGAAGCAGCAAAAGTATTGGCTGAAAAAGGTATTTCAGTTGAACTAATCAACATGCACACCATTAAGCCTTTGGATGAAGAAGCGATTTTAAATTCAGCGAGAAAAACTAAATGTGTCGTTACTGCTGAAGAACACATGATGAATGGTGGATTAGGTGATTCCGTTGCACAAGTTTTAACAAGAAAACTTCCTATTCCTCAAGAATTTGTGGCTGTCAATGATTCATTCGGAGAAAGCGGCACCCCTATGGAATTAATGACCAAATATGGAATTGATTCTCAAAATGTAATAGATGCCGCTTTAAAGGCAATTGCCAGAAAGAATTAATTTAAGTTCAAAGATTTGATATTTTGAAAATATAAAAGATTCCAATAGCTCATAACAAGACTTTAATCCCTTGAACTCGCGAGAAACTGATTTCCTTAATTTTCTTGGACAGACAAACCAAAGTCCATTCCTAATTGACGTAAATCGAGCTGAAGGAATATATATATATGACAAGTCCGGTATGGTCTATATGGATATGATTGCAGGAGTTGCAGTGAACAATATTGGGCACAATCATCCTAAAGTTGTAAAAGCTTTAAAGGACCAAATTGATCGCCATTTGCATGTAATGGTATACGGCGAATACATTCAGGATGCACAACTTAATTTTGCTAAATCGCTTACCTCTATTCTACCACCAACTCTAAATTCAGTTTATACTGTAAATTCTGGGACTGAAGCCAACGAAGCAGCCTTGAAGCTTGCAAAACGTGTTACAGGCAGAACTGAACTGATTTCATTTAGAGGGTCTTATCATGGCAGTACGCTTGGGTCGCTCAGTGTCTCAGGGAATGAAGTTAAAAAACAAGCTTTTCGACCTTTACTACCAGATATTCGATTTTTGCAATTCAACTCAATAGTTGATCTAAAGTACATTACTGAAAAAACGGCGGGTGTTATCATAGAAACTGTTCAAGGTGATGCCGGTGTTCGAATTCCTGATTCAAACTTTTTAAAAGCGCTTAGAAATCGTTGTAACGAAATGGGTGCGCAGCTCATTTTTGATGAGATACAATGCGGAATGGGACGCACAGGTAAACTATTTGCTTTCGAGCATTTTGGGGTTGTTCCTGATATTCTTACCCTCGGCAAAGCACTGGGAGGAGGAATGCCAATCGGAGCATTGGTTTCGTCCAAAGAAAAACTATGGGAATTCACCTATGAACCAATGCTTGGTCACATTACCACATTTGGAGGACACCCAGTTATTTGTGCCGCAGGAGCTGCTTGCCTGGATATTTTGAAAAATGAAATTAATCTGGAAGAAGTAGAGCGCCTAGGGCAACTTCTGGAATCTCTTTTGAGTAAGAATAAAGAAATACTGGAGATCCGCAGAATTGGAATGCTTTTCGCTTTTGATATGGAGTCATTTGAGCGAGTTGAGAAGGTGGTGAAACGCGGCATGGAAAAAGGATTGATTAGTTTTTGGTTTTTATCTCACCCATATAGCTTCCGGCTTTCCCCACCCTTAAATATTTCCGAAGAAGAAATAAGGAAGGCAGGAAAAATCATTCTTGAGTCAATTCAAGAAACAAAGGATTAACGGATTACCTCAGGTAAATTTTCCATGTCCATTTTAGAAACAAATACCAATGAACTCGTATTCACGCAATGTCTAGTATCTTTATCAGTAAAGCCTTCGCCTAAAAAAACATGACCAAGGTGACCGCCACAATTCTTACAAATAATTTCTATTCGGAAACCATCGGCATCTGAAACGCGTTTGACTGCGCCTTGTATCTCATCGTCAAAACTAGGCCAGCCGCAATGAGAATCAAATTTATCATCAGAACGATACAGCGGATTGTTGCATCTTCTACATATATAAATTCCTTCATCTTTCTTACTGAAATATTGTCCTGTATAAGGCCTGTCGGTTGCTTTTCGAAGGAGCACATTCTCCTCTTGAGGTGTAAGTGAATTATATTTTATTGTATCTACTGGGGCACTACTATTTTTAATAGTTCCCTCATTTTGTGCATTGCACGCCGACACTACAGTCAAAACAGTTATCAAAAAAAATAAAGTTTTCATTTCAATTATTTCATATATAACGAATGAAAAACGAAAATGTGCGTCAATTAGACAAAGAGTCTACAAATGCTCCAATTTTTGAGTAAGCAAAATGCAATTGTTTATCGGAAATACAATAAGGCGGATTCAAGAAAATGACGTTGCCCAGTGGTCGAATTAATAATCCATTTTCTAAAAAGAAATCATATGCTTGGTCACGGAGGCTCGAAAAGTATGTATTTCCCTCTTCACTTTTTAATTCAATTGCGAGAATAGTTCCAATCATTCGAACGGACTCTATAGAAGGGTGATTTTCAAACCTGGAAATTTTATCTTCATGAGATTTTACTATTCGAGCGATGTTTTCCCATGTCGTTGCCCTCTCAAAAATATCTAAACTTGCACACGCTGCTGCGCAAGCAATAGCATTGCCAGTGAAAGAATGCCCATGCAATAATGCCTTGGTTTTTTCTGGAGCAAGGAAAGCTTGATAAATTTTTTCTGTCGCGACAGTTAAACCTAATGGCACAAATCCACCCGTTAAACCTTTCGATAGACAAACAATATCAGGCTTTAGTGCACAATGATCCATAGCAAATAACTTTCCTGTCCTTCCCCAAGCAGTCATTACCTCATCAAATATTACTAAAACCTCGTATTTACGGGCAATTGCGACAAGTTTATCTAACCAAGATGCACTGTACATCCGCATTCCGGCAGAACCCTGCACAAGAGGCTCAACCATTAGCGCCGCAAATTCTCCAGAAGCAAACAATTCATCAGCTTTTTCAAGCAATTGATTTTCATTACTAGAATCAGGAAAATCCAAAAAATCAGCATCGAAAAAAAAGTGCTCAAAAGGTTGATTAAAATAACCTCTTTGCCCAATAGACATTGCTCCAAATGTATCTCCATGATAGGCCCCATCCAATGCTAAAATCCTATTTTTTGATTTTCCTTGATTGTACCAAAACTGAAAAGCCATTTTTAAGGCCACCTCAACAGCAGTTGATCCATCATCCGAAAAGAATACTTTTTGCAATAATTGAGGCAATAAATTGGCTATCCGCTCAGATAACTCTATGGCTTTCGGATGAGTAACACCGGCAAAAATGACATGATCTAATTGAAGTGCTTGTTCAGAAATTGCATTTGCGATATGCTCATTTCCATGACCGTGAACATTCACCCACCATGAAGAATTACAATCTATGTATTCCCTACCATCTTCGCTAAAAAGCAATGTATCCTTCGCTCTCGTAATTAAAATAGGTGCTTGGGCTGTTTGCATCTGAGTGAAGGGATGCCAAACATGTTTAAGATCTTTCCGAATCAAATCGCTCATGATTGAAAGTACTCTTGAAACATTCCTACCTGAGCTCGAACGTATAATGCATTCACTTCAGATGCAATAGGAATTCTGGCTATAAAAGTTAAAGCTGATACTTTTAGGATGATTGATTCTGTCTCCTTGTTTTCATCCCCAATAAAGACAATTCCTTCAATAGGAATTTTCTTTGCTTTAAGTGCCTCTATGGATAGTAATGTATGATTAATGCTTCCCAAATAATGCCTTGAAATAAGTATCACAGGTAAATTCCATTTTTTGAACAAGTCAATAGACAGCAAGCCTTCATTATTTAATGGAACCATTATGCCTCCTGCACCTTCAATAATCAAATTGCCTTTAACACGAGGGATCTCAAAAGCCTCTTCTGTAATGAAAATATTATCAAGCTCAGCTGAAGCATGTGGCGACATTGAAGCAGTTAAACAAAATTGCTCAGGCAGAATAGTAACTTTTTTATTTGTCAAACTAGCCACCATAATGGAATCTGAAGATTCTAAATCTCCCGCTTGAATAGGTTTCCAATAGCTTGCTTCAAGCGCTTGCGCAATGATTGCACTAGCAATAGTCTTACCTACATCGGTTCCGATACCTGCAATTATAAATTGTTTTTTTGACATTACAGCTGACTATTAATTACAAATTGGCAATTAGGCCCTCAGTTGTGCTTCGAGTTTCTGTTCCAATTCTAATCTTATTTTTTCCATCACCGCATCAATTTGATGATCTTTTAAGGTTTGATCCTGATCTTGAAAAGTAAACGATATTGCGTAAGATTTTTTGCTTGAATCCAAATTTTTACCTTCGTAAACATCAAATAAACCTATCTCTTTTAAGATTTTTTTATCACAACTTCTCGCTACTTCACTAATATCTGCAAATGAGACATTCTTATTTATTAGTAGAGAAAAATCACGCCTTGCCGCAAATGTTTTTGGAACTTCAGAATATTTTAATTTAACGAATTGCAAACTTTCCACAATTACATCCCAATCCAAATCTGCGACAAAAACATCATTTTTAATACCAAAATGTTTTTTCATTGCAGCTGATACCCATCCTATTTCGCCTACTTTCTTTTTGATTACTTGAAGTTGCATCCCATCTTGTAAAATAGAATTTTTCAAGGCATTTTCTTTTAACATGTCTTGGAGACCTAGTCTTGAAAAAATTGCTTCGGTTAGACCTTTCATTGAAAAATAACTAACTAATTCATTATTAGCATTCCATGATTCGGACTCCCTTCTGCCTGTCAAAACGATGAGTAATCTCCTATTTTCACTGTAACCACTTTCGAATTTATGATATACTTTTCCAAATTCAAAAAGTTTTAAATCAGGATTCTGTCTGTTTTGATTGTATTGTATTACTTCTAAAGCATTAAACAAAAGAGATTGCCGCATAACATCCAATTCCTGACTCAGTGGATTAAGCATTTTAACATTTCGTTCTGACTTCAGTGCCTCGCCTCCTAACTTTTCGGTATACTCCGAACTTGTCAAAGAATTATTTAAAATTTCTACTAGCCCTTTACCCACAAGCATTTCAGAGAGAATATTCTGAACTCTTTCAATGTCAGGTTTGGGAATTACATTAACAGAAGTATTTAATTTTTCAGGTATTGGAACATTGTTGAACCCATAAATACGAAGGATTTCCTCTATAACATCTACTTCCCGCTCAACATCCACTCGATAAGAAGGTATTTCCAATTCAATATTATCTCCTTTACTTGCTATTATTTGAATGTCAAGATTCTCTAAAATTGTATGAATTTGATCAGTAGAAAGATCAGCTCCAATTAATTTATTGCAGCGATTATAGTTGAAATCGATTTTTTTCTTTTCGATTTTTTCCGGGTAAAAGTCAAAGGGCTCCATTGCTATATCTCCGCCTGCCACTTCTTGAATTAACAAGGCTGCTCTTTTCAAGGCGAACATAGTTAAATTTGGATCAACTCCTCTCTCAAATCTGAAACTCGCATCGGTATTCAAGCTATGAAACTTTGCTGTTCTGCGCACTGAAACTGGATTAAAATAAGCCGATTCTAAAAAAACGTCTTTGGAATCTTCTTTTATACCTGAGTTGGCTCCACCGAATACTCCTGCAATACACAAATTATCTTTTCCGTTGGTAATCATTAGATTGTCAGAAGACAATATACGTTCTACACCATCCAATGTTGTAAATTTTTCACCAATTGCCGCGTTTTTAACGACAATTTCTCCATTCAATACACGACAGTCAAAAGCATGCAATGGTGTACCTAATTCACGCATAACAAAGTTGGTGACATCCACCACGTTATTGATTGGAGCGATTCCAACTGCGCGTAATTTATTTTGCAACCATATCGGTGATGTGCCAACCTTTACGTTTTTTATTGTTGTTCCTGTATATCTTTTACATACACCCGCATTCTTTATTTGAATACGAATTGGAAGGTGATTGTTTTTTATAGAAAATTCAGAAATATCGGGCATTTTCAATTTCAACTGCGCGTTTTTATGAAAATTCAAGAACGCAATCAAATCGCGAGCCACACCAATATGTCCCATTGCATCGGCACGATTAGGAGTGAGCCCAATTTCAAGTTGAAAATCATCCTCCATTTCTAATAATTCAGCAAGCGGAGTGCCTACTTTAGCCAAAGGATCTAGGACCATTATTCCGGCATGAGACTGACCCAATCCTAATTCATCTTCTGCGCATAGCATTCCATGCGATTCCACTCCCCGTATTGTTGAAACTTTGATTTTAAAAGGTTCTTCCGGTTTTGGGTAAAGAGTGCTGCCCACTGTTGCAAC
The DNA here is from genome assembly GCA_945861175.1 of Chitinophaga pinensis. Lineage (GTDB taxonomy): Bacteria > Bacteroidota > Bacteroidia > Flavobacteriales_D > Crocinitomicaceae > M0103. Next base: position 7,288 of record CAMATR010000033.1, read on the forward strand.
AGCGACCTTCTGGCCAACAGATACATTCGGAGCACCGCAAACAATCTGAACAGTATCATACCCCAAATTTATGCTAGCAACTTTTAATTTATCTGCATCCGGATGCTTTTCACAAGTCAAAACTTGGCCAATCACAATACCTGCTAAGCCCCCTTTGACGACCTCTATTTTCTCTACACCTTCAACCTCAAGTCCTGTATCAGTGAGGATCTCGGCTATTTGGTCCGGTGTTAAATCAGTTTGTATGTATTGCTTGAGCCAATTGTAAGAAATTTTCATCTAAGATATCTTTTCTAAATCAGTTACGAAATTAAGAAAAACTCAAGGAAAATGGCTTTTCAGATTGACTCATTGACTCTCTAGGAAATAATCTTCCATTCACACAGAATTCAAACCATCTAAACTAAAATACTTTCTACTTGTTTATTTATTAGTAAAATTTGCCCAGCGATTGAATATTTTATGAAAACAATAATACCCTTTCTGTTTCTTTTATTGGCGTTCAATTCTTTTTCTCAGGAAAAAAGTACCTTAAGCGGTTACATTACGGATGTTAAAAGTGGAGAGGCAATCATTGGAGCTAAAATTTCCATCCCAACTTTAAAACAAGGAACAGTAACAAATACTTATGGATTTTACTCACTGACAGTTGAGCAAGGTAATTACCTTGTTGAATTTAGTTCAATTGGGCAGAAGACAGAATCTCGGAACATAGATCTAACGAATGATGTCACACTTGGCATTGAAATGGGAGCTGCTCTATCTGAATTACAAGAAGTTACAGTGAATGCAAAAAAAGGAGATAATGTCAACTCCACGAAGATTGGTCAAATTGAACTAGATGTGGAAAAAATAAAAACACTTCCTGCGTTCATGGGTGAAGTTGACATTGTGAAGACCATTCAACTTTTACCCGGAGTTTCATCCGTTTCAGAGGGAGGTCAAGGTTTTTATGTTCGCGGTGGGGGACCAGATCAAAATCTTGTTTTACTTGATGAAGGCGTTGTGTATAATGCCGCTCATTTGTTCGGTTTTTTCTCTGTCTTCAACGCAGATGCTGTCAAAAGTGTGAATTTAATTAAAGGAGGAATGCCCGCGAATTTTGGCGGTAGAATATCATCCGTTCTAGAGGTAAATATGAATGAAGGGAATAATAAAAGATTCAGAGTAAAAGGAGGTATTGGAGCCATTTCTTCTCGTTTGACAATTGAAGGCCCACTTAAAAAAGACAAAGGTTCTTTTATAATCTCTGGACGTCGCACCTACATCGATTTAATAATGAAGGCAGCAATACCTGACAGTTCACCATTTGCAGGTTCTGGTTATTTTTTTTATGACTTAAATTTAAAAATGAACTACAGATTAGGGGAAAAAGATAAAATTTTTCTAAGCGGATACTATGGCTTAGATAAATTTTCATTCAGAAGTAGCCAAGATGATTTTAAAGTTGATATGCCATGGGGAAATGGAATTGCTGCATTTCGCTGGAACCATTTGTTTACCAACAAGCTATTCATGAATGTGACCACTACCTTCTCTGATTACCAATTTAGTTTTCTCTCAGATCAAGATCAATTCAAATTTTCTCTCAAGTCAGGGGTAAGAGATTTAGGTGCAAAAGTTGATTTCTCCTACTTTCCTAATACGAGAAACCGAATAAAATGGGGTGCTGAATATATCTATCATACTTTTACCCCTTCCAGTATATCAGCTGAGGCTGATTCAGTTGTTTTTTTAGATCCCTCAAATGCTGCAAAATTATATAGCCATGAATCTGCAGTTTATCTCATGGATGAATTCGATTTAAATGAAAAAATACGCATAAATGCTGGGCTCCGATATAGTATGTATCAGCATGTTGGGCCATTTACTAGGTACATTAATGGGGATGGTATAAGCACACAAGACACATCTATAAGTTACAATACGGGGGATATTATTAAATTTTATAATGGTCTCGAACCACGGATATCTTTTCGCTGGTTGCTGAAAGATAATAGTTCATTCAAAGGAGGTTATTCATACAATTATCAATATGTACATTTAACTTCATTGAGCGCCGTTTCTCTGCCGACAGATATTTGGTATCCAACAACGGACAAAGCCAAACCGCAGCAGGGTTGGCAAGCATCATTAGGGTATTATCGAAATTTCCTTAATGACAAATATGAAGCTTCTGTCGAAGTCTATTACAAAGGGATGAAAAACCTTATAGAATATGCTGAAGGTGTTTTGCCAGGCGATGATGTAAATGATAACACAGATAATTATCTTGTGTTTGGAAAAGGATGGGCATACGGCATTGAATTCTTTTTGAAACGTAATTTTGGAAGTTTTACAGGATGGGTAGGTTACACTTGGGCGAAAACAGAACGTAAATTTCCAGATATAAACAACGGCAATGTTTATCCTGCCAAGTATGATCGACGTCACGATCTGACAGTTGTAGGAAGCTATAAATTAAATGAAAGATGGACTTTTGGGGCTGCTTTCATTTACGCTACCGGGAATACTTTAACTCTTCCGTCTTCATGGTATGTTCAGGATCAAGCTTTATTATTTAACTATGGTCAAAGGAATTCAACACGCATGGCTCCCTATCATCGGCTCGACTTGTCTGCAACTTTATATGGTAAAACTTTCAAATCTAAAACAGATGAAATAACCGGTGGAACAGTTCAAGTAAAAAAGAAATACCAAAATAATTGGTCTTTCTCCGTTTACAATGTTTACAATCGGGCAAATCCGTTTTTCTTGTATGTGGATAATGATGGTGACTTTTTGACGGGCGATTTCAAAATAGCTGTCAAACAAGTATCACTCTTTCCGATTATTCCTAGTGTAACCT
>CAMATR010000034.1 GCA_945861175.1 Chitinophaga pinensis
ACCTGGTGGATTGTTTGGAATTAAGCTTGTTGCCGATCCAGAAGCTGCGGTCCGTGCAATGGACATAGTATACAACATCGCTGATGCTATCAACAAAATTGGTTTCGGTTTGGTAATTTATGCTTTATCAAGAACTGAAGATTAATATATAGTGGAGGGAGAGTCTTGAAAATAGATTCTCCCTTTTATTATAAGATATCCATTAATGTTTATTATCTTACTCACTTTAAGTTGAAAATTGAGATGGATATACATTATTTTTCAATCCTTTTACTAGTGTTTAAAAGAATAACACGAACAAAAATCTAAACTAAAAAACATGTTTAAAAAATTCACAAACGCAGATAAAATTTTATTCGTAGCAGCCTTCCTTTCGTTAATATTTTCTGAGTTTCTATATTTCAAAGGAGAAGCTGAGGCGGCAACATTCATGGGTTTATGGGTTCCTTCGATTCTTGCGTTTGGTATATACCTAAAATTAATTAATAACTCGAAGAATGACTGAAATTATACCTTACTTCGCTGGTCTGATAACAATACTCTTCGGAATTGCTTTTTGGCTGGCTCTTTCGCAATCAGGTAAAAAAAACAAATAATTGATCTTAATCTTACGTCATCAATTCGTGAGATTTTTATGCTTTTTTGTTTTACCTTGGAAACTTTGATAGTTTGTCATAGGTTGAAAATATCCTTTCATTTAACATACATTTCTCTCATCACAATGCGGTCATCGCTGAAATATAATCTTTGAGTTAATTAGTCGTTATTATATTCAGTTTTCAACTACTAGTTACAAGCTTTCAACTAATTGATTAACCATTCCTTTTAATATAAATATGTTTACTGTTTTTCTTTCCAGTATCACGTTCATCAATTTCAAAAATATTCATACTCTTTATCATTGGGAACATTTTTGCAAAACCGTAATTTCTCGGGTCAAAATCTGGTTTCTTTTTAAGAACTAAATTGCCCAATTCCCCCAAGAAGGTCCACCCATTTTCATCTGCTAAATCCGCCACGCTTAAAGTGAGTAATTTGATTATTTCAGGGTCAATTTTACTCAAAGGAACACTTTTTACTGGTATTGCACTTTTGGCATTACTTTTATTTCCATTTGCTTCTTGAACTTCAAGTTGTGGTTTCAAAATTTCAATGTAAATGAACTTATCACAGGCTGTTATAAATGGTAATAATGTTTTTTTTTCTCCAATTCCAATTACTTTCATTCCTGCTTCCCTTAAGCGAGTTGCAAGTCGTGTAAAATCACTATCACTAGAGACAATACAAAAACCATCTACTTTTCCCGTATAAAGGATGTCCATGGCGTCAATTATTAGAGCGCTGTCTGATGCGTTTTTCCCAGAAGTATAACTGTATTGTTGAATTGGTGTAATTGCGTTTTCTAGCAATACTTTTTTCCATCCTGATACATTGGGTATTGTCCAATCAGCATAAATTCGTTTAAAAGTAGGTGTACCGTATTTAGCAATCTCTTCAAACATTTCTTTCACATACGTATGCGAAACATTGTCAGCATCTATTAATACTGCAAGTTTTAAATCTATTTTTTTTTCCGTAATCATTATTTAAAATTGGCTATTTGAGTTCATTTTTAATAAAGAAAATATCAGAATTAGAACCCAGTGTTTGGTTGAAAAGTTAGGAAAAATTGTGCCCAAACTCTATTAGAATTCTTTAAACCTAAGTAAAAGAATTGAAATGAACACTATATGAAGAAGTTTTGCAAGTTAAATCATTTCGTTTTTAAATTTCTTTTCTAAATTTTCAGTATCTATTTACACAAAACCATATTGATTCTGTACCCTTGTATATCAAATAAATAGCTTTTAAGAAATTGTTGGATTTTTATCTAATCGGGCTAATTATAACTTTTTAATTTTTCATCTAACCCTCAAATAGCTCCCCCATATTTTGCGGATTCATTTTGCAAAGTAATTTTGGATGCTTCAATTCCTTCAACTTTTAGTAATTCCAGAAGTATATTAGACTTTCCTGGTCGATGGCCATGGTATAGAGCAAGTGGAAATGCAATTTCTCCAGCGATGGTTACTGATAGAATAGCCTCTAGGTGTTTTTCAATTGCCTTTGTTGATTCCATTCTTGTTTTATTGTTTAGGAAATTAAACACTTAATGCCATTACTACTATGGCGATGCTCACAGTAGTTTGCACAGTATTTGCCTAGATACTAATTTTCGATGGGATAAGAAAAGTGGAAGCGCAAAAAATGGGTGTTTCGCAAAGCGTTGATTATGTGTTGCCTATATTATCTGGAATTAAACTTTATATTGAAACACAAACTGTTACGAATATCATTGGAATGATTCTTATCATTAGCTCTTGTATTTTTGTGAGCTGACAATCTAAAAAAGTTAAATAGGATCGTTAAGAATTATTCCCCAAAAACATTTTATTGAATTTGGTATTTGTAAAATTTATTATATTTAATAAAAACACTCTATTTATGAAGTATTCTCTTATTCTCATTTCACTGCTATTTTCAATCGGAATTGGTTTCTCACAATCGGTCTTGTTTGAGGAAGAAAGTGATGTTATTTCCTATATGGAAGACAAAACATTTTACAATAATGATAACGGTCTCGAAGTTGAATATGGCTACATATCTTCCTACAATACTTATGGGATTAAAGTGAAAAATAAAAATGATGTTCAATTTTATTTTATCAATGTAGAAATAACCCCTTACGGCAGCTCAGCAGACCTATTTGGTATGAGCGCGGAGGATGGAAGCAATTTTGGTTTTCGCCTCTACAGTCAGAAACTTATTGTTGGAAAAGGTGAATCCGGAGAGCAAACGTTTTATTTGAAATGACTAAATATGAGGTTCCAAATTGGCTAATAATTCTTGGTGCTATTGGACAAATGTTTACTGCTATTGTTTATCCTTACATTCGTCATGTCGTATTTGATTGGTATAACGATATTAAAAAGCTAAAACCACTGAACCAAGAAATAGCTAAAACCTATGGGCGATATATTCAAGGTTTGAATTTCTCTTTTGGGTTGATTTCTATTTTAATGTTTGAAGAACTGAAAAACCAAACATCTTTAGCATGTGCACTAACGGGACTAATTGCGGCTTATTGGACTGGAAAAGTTCTTACTCAGTTTTCATATTATCCGATGTATGAAATACCCAAAAAATACTCTTTTAAAATTGGTGAATACTTGATGAATACACTCTTTATAACCTTCTCATTGGTCTTCATCTGGTTATTTATCTGCAATTTGATAGGCTATTTTTCAAAATAACTTTCCCTACAAATCATTATCTCTACCGGTAATCAGCTGAAATTTTACAGGTAAGTGGTCAGAAAATAATGTTCGGAAATCGTCGTGAACATAGGGTGTTAAATGCAATGTGTTTTTTGAAAGCTTCAACAACTCGGTCTGTAGATCGATAATTTTGAATGACCCACTAACAATGTCTTTTTGCGAATTTTTGCCATAAAATACATGATCATATGGCTCTCCCTTTGCCGGCGAATCGTATTGTAATGAATTTGTGCTTAAACACTTTTCGTTCAATGAATAAAATCCTTTGTCTTTATAAGCCGAAAACTCAGAAATATCATAAATATTAAAATCCCCTAAAATCAAAAAATCTTTGTTAGATTCTTTTTGAGAGATAGACCATTCGTAAAGTGACTGTAACTCTTGTTTTCTTAATTCTTCTTCTGCCTTGCTATCACCAGGCTGCAAATGAACCGGGACAATTGAAAAATTGAGGCTCCCTTTTACCGCCTTAAAAGGAAAAGCGAAAGGTACACGAGCGAAGATAGGATTAGCTGCCAAGGGTGAAGATATGAAACCAAAATAGCGGTTACTATCAGGGACAACTATATTGTTCTTATAAAATACAATCCACCATTCACTCGCAGTTGTTGGTGTATGATTTTTTGTTGGACCAGTATCTTCTGTCGAAAGCCAATAGCTAAATCCGTGCTTTTTCATTTCAGCCGCAAATGCTGCACTTTCATTGTCCTTATGAAATGGAGTCCCATCGGGATATACCCCTTCTATAGGAGGGGCTACCATTTCTTCTATGGCTACCAAATCATAGGATTTCAGCACATCCGCTAGCATAGCATTATCTCGGCTCTTAAAATGTCCTAGAAACTGAATATTGAAGGAACAAACATCTATAGTGTCTTGGGCTAAAGAAACGTATGAAATAAAAAAGAATGCAAAAAAGATCTTCATACTATTATCTTGATACCCAAAGAGATGGATTTAAACATTGTACTGCAGTCCCAATCACTTGGTGTATTTCAAAATGAGCTACACTAGTGCCCTCTTTTACCAAAAGTATTCCTATGGATTGTTTTGTTGAAACTTTTGAACCGATTTTGACATAAGTATCTTGAAGGTTGCTATATACGGTGCGATAATTTCCATGTTTGATAATAACGACTTTACCAGCTCCGGGAATATTCAAAACACTTGTTACTTCGCCTTCAAAAACAGCTCTTACTTGATAGCCTTTAGGAGCAGTAATATCAATCCCATTGTTATTCGTGTATACATTATCTAATGTTGGGTGTACATTTCTGCCAAAACCTTCAGTTATAGAACCTTTATCAACTGGCCAAGGCAATTTCCCTTTGTTACCCTCAAAGCTTTTACTCAACGCGGCAGACTCTTTAGTTTCAGTATAAACTATTTCCTTTTTTTCTGGTGCCGCTTCAACCTTAGGAGTTGTCGTAGTTCCAGGATTCGAGCTCGCAGCAGCAGCGGCAGCAGAGGCAGCGGCAGCAGCAGCTTTTTTCTTCACAGCGGCGGCAGCGGCTTCAGCTTTTCTTCTTTTTTCTTCAGCTAATTGGATTTCCTTTTGAATGGCTGCACTAATCTGTTGTTTTAGCAATTCCTTTTTGCGCTCATCTTCTTTTAATTGTGTCACCAATTTGCCTTCTTCTTGCCGAAATTTATTATAAATATGTTCCTGCTTTTTCTTGTCCTTTTCAATCGCTGATTTCTCCGTCTTTTTTTCTTCAAGAACTAAAACTTTGTAATTTCTATCTTTTCGAATTTCACTAATCTGATCAATTATTAGTTTTTGATGTTGGCGAATTATGTTGAATTGTTTTTTCTGAATGTCAGCAATATTTTCAAGGTATCCTTTACGTTTTATTGCTTCATGATAATCTGTTGATGAAAAAACAAACATCATTTTACCAAATTTATTACGGTGCTTATAGGCGTAAAGCAACAATTTACGGTATTGTCCCTTTAGCTTTGCTATGCGTTCATGTAAATCTTCGACTTCTGAATCTTTCTGCTTAATTCTGACTTCCGCACTGCGGACTTGATTATCAAAATTCATAACAAGCTCTTCGCGGAATTTAATTTGATTGTCAATTAATCTCAATTCATTTAACGATTCTTCCGAGTTGGATTTCGTCTTTTTAAGTAATGACTTTGTATTCTTGATTTTTTTTTCGAGTCGCTGCTGTTCTTTTTTTAGTTTATCACTCGTCTGTGCTAGGACAGCAGAGTGACATAGAAAAATAGAAACAAAAAGAATTTTAATCACATTTTTCATAGCCTTCAGGTATTACTAGGTGCAGGGGTTGTGGTTCATCGATCTCTATTTTATTGTAATTCAAATTAATTCGCATTTGATTACGAGGCGAAGTTATAACGATATAAACCTCTTTTGGTACATTGAAATTGCTTACCAATTCACGGTTTAGATATTCAACTTTAATCGATGTGCTATCAGAAGGGCTTTCAATGAACATTCCTTTCAATCCATTTAAAGAATCTGCCACAAAGTATTTAATGATAACATCTTCTTTTATTTCCTTATCGTTACGATCCAGTCGCTTTATCTCTCTTTTTTTGTGAGAAGAAACCGTATAATTATATGGGTCATGAATTTGAAAATACTTTTGAGCCGTATCATAATCCAAAGGCATACCAAGTATTAATTCCTCAAGATTTCTGTAGCTAAAATCTACTCCAAAATTATCTTTAATGTAGTCCAAACTTTGTGTTATATAACATTTATCCCTTTTGTTGACAATCTTGACAGTATCATTGGTAATGATTGAATTTACAATTGGGATGTTTGCGTAAGTAATCAGTGTATTGATAGCGCTGTCCTTAATCATCCGAATAGAAGTTTTAAAGCTAATAGTTCGGTTTGTATCTGAATAATCAGTTGCTATTTTTGTGTAGAAGAAACTTGGTTTTCTATGAGAAAGACTATCCATTATATGAATTAGATCCTGTGCTTTTCTTCTTGGCAATTTTTGCCTATCCGCTTCAGTAAGTTCCTTAGCGCAGGAAAAGAGAAGCAGCGCTATAAAGGGAAACATTATATTAATAGATCGGCTCATAGTAATCCTTTTTTTCAATTTTCTTCTCTAGGCTCTTGTTTTCAGCACCCAAAACTTTTGCTCTTTTCCAATAATCAATAGCCTTTTCTGCATTCCCCATTTTTATCCATGCATCTCCCAGGTGCTCAACAATGATCATGTCAGAAGGTAATAAATGATAAGCATCTTCGAAGAATTTCAGTGATTCGGAATAGTCTCCTTTCTGAAAGAGAATCAAACCCTTGGTATCTATAAATTGTGCAACATTATTTTCTTCCTTTAAGACCGCATCTATAAGAGTGTTTGCCTTATCCAAGTCAATTTTTGACTCAGCCAATTGGTATGCAAAATTGTTACGAATAAGGTTGCTTTTTGGATCTAGTACCATGGCCTTTTCGAAGCTTATCTTTCCTAGTTCGGCATTTTTCAAACCAAATTGTGCTTCACCAATTTGAGCGTACATTTCTGCCTCAAGCGATTTTTCATTTACAATAAGTTCTTTTCCCGCTTCCAAGGAGCTAATTGCCTCACTGAATCTTCTAGTTTGCACTGCTCCTATTCCATTTAATAAATAAACAGTGGGAATTGTAGGGAAATACTCTAAGCACTCCTTACTATCTTTGTACAACTCATAAAAATCTGCTGTTTCATATTCCATTATGAGAACTTGCCTCCAAATAGGGTATTCTTTTTTTGAGAATTTCAATGCTTCCTTGTATGCCTGAAGTGCTTCTTTTTCATCTCCCGCAGTATTCAAATAATCCCCACGAATGGAATGAGCCTTCGCTTCTGTAGGATATTTAGCAACCATTATATCAACCAACTCATAAACTTCTGGATCTACCTTAAAACTTGTTTCTTGAATATTAATTAAAATTTTCATCTTAGCGTCGATATCAACATCATCTGCTTCAAAAGCGAGTTTCAATTCCTTATATGCTTCTTTTTGCTTGCCTTGTTGACGGTAAACATCTGCAAGAGCCGAATGGGCGCGCCCGTTTTCTGGATTTGCCTTTACCAATTTTTCTAACAGTTCAATGGCTTTTGTTGCCTGTTTTGACTGAAAATAGTAATCAACCAAAGTCGACAATAACTGCGGATCGTCAGGAAACAATTTCAATGCTTTTTCAACCTCAGCAACCCCCTTTTCGGCCTGCTTGATCTCGATGTACATTTTAAATTTTTGAAGCGCAAGTTCGGGATGAGCTCCCACTTCCTCTTCGGTTCGGTCTAGAGCTTTTATTGCCTCGGCCGTTTTCCCTCCTTTCAACAAACTTTCCGCATAACCATATAACCATTCTACATTATGAGGCTGTAATTTTGTCAATTTACTAAACTGCTTTATCGCTTCTGAAAAACTCCCTTTTCCAAAATACATATAGGCTAATTCTTGAGTGTACCAAACATTATTAGGATCTAATTTGGCTGCTTTTTCAATACACTCTGAAGAGCGTTGTGCATCTTCTTTTTGAAGATAAAGCTGAGATAGAGCATAATAAACTGCATCGTCATCTTGCTTCATTGTCAAACAGTTTTCAAACGCAGCAATAGATTCTTTGATCTGACCGCTGGTTTTCAAGCGCACTGCCTCATGAAACTTTTCAATGTAGGGAAACTCTGCTACTGAAAACTGATGGGTGTCTTTGGACTTTTTACCTAAAGATGCACAGGATGTTATTAATAACAATAATACGAGCGCTATACTTAACCGAATAATCATTCTTTAAAGCTAGAATAATCCCCCATACTCAAATCTCGAGCCATTCCTTCATAAGATGCATAAGACCCAATCATAGAATCTGTAATAACCGCATTTGAGAGCTTCGTATTTTGTTGAACAATTGAATTTGCAATGACAGTCCCTCTTACTTCTGTGCCCTTTCCGAGAGAGACATGTGGGCCAACAACGGAATTTTCAATCACCACATTCTCACCAATAAAACACGGAGGAATAACCACTGTATCCGTTATCGATGCTGATTCAGAAACCATCATTTTATTGGCTTCATAATCAAATTCAAGTACGCGTTGGTTTGTGAACACAGTTACTTCCTTGTTTCCGCAATCAAGCCATTCTATTACCTCTCCAGGCTTAAATTTACAACCATCTTCCGTCAATCGTCGCAGTGCATCTGGCAACTGATATTCTCCGCCTTTGATAATATTGTTGTCCAATAGGTATTCTAATTCCTTTCTCAAACGTGCACCATCTTTGAAATAATAAATGCCAATCATCGCCAGATCAGAAACAAATTCTTTTGGTTTTTCAACGAAATCGATGATTTCACCTTTCTCATTCATTTTGATCACTCCAAAAGCACTCGGATCCTCAATTTGCTTGACCCAAAGAATACCATCATCGTTCGGGTCTATCTTAAAGTTAGCCTTGAAGAGGGTGTCCGCAAAAGCAACCACCACAGGGCCTTCAAGTTTCTCTTTTGCACAAAGTACCGCGTGTGCTGTGCCAAGTGGTTTTTCTTGATAATGGATTGATGCCTTTGCTCCAAGTTTTGCAGCAACTTCAATTAATTCTTTTTCAACTTCAGCTCCAAAATCCCCTATAACGAATGCAATTTCTTCAATTTTGTCTGCACAAACAGAAGCAATATCTTCCACCAATCTATGAACAATTGGTTTACCACCAACTGGAACCAATGGTTTTGGAACTGTCAAAGTGTGCGGGCGAAGACGACTGCCACGACCAGCCATTGGAACAATTACTTTCATTTTTTACACTTTATATATTCAATGCTCATTTACTTTACACCTGTGCTGCCGAACCCACCTGCTCCTCTTTCTGTTTCCGTAAGAAGAACTGTTTGCTCCCATTTCGCCTGTTCCACTTTCGCAAAGACCAACTGAGCAATTCGCTCGCCATCCTCAATAATGAATTCTTCGGAAGACAAATTAATTAAGATAACGCCTACTTCTCCTCTATAATCAGCATCAATTGTGCCTGGCGAATTCAATACCGTTATTCCCTTTTTCAATGCTAAGCCACTCCTTGGACGCACCTGGCATTCAAATCCAACAGGTAATTCCAAAAAAAGACCTGTTTTAATTAATGCTCTTTCTAAAGACTTTAAAATGATGGGTTCAATTATATTGGCACGCACATCCATCCCCGCTGATGCTTCCGTTTCATAATTCGGAAGCGGGTGCTTGGATTGATTAATAACTTTTACTTTCATCTTCATATAATTAACCAAAATTAAAAATTTAGAATGTGTGTAGGTTGAAGGCTCAGAGTAGTAATCAACAAAACAATTAACAAAATATCAAACTCTTTTAATAGATGTCTTTTCGATGAAAAAAATAATAAATAAATAGATTATTATCAGACCATTATTAAAAACCAAGCGAGGATATAATGCGTCAATATGAATCAATTTTGACAGAACAAACAACACAAGTGCACCACCAAAATAGAGGAAAAACTTCCGAAGATTGTATTGAATAGGATAATAGCGTTGACCTAAATAATACGAAGCAATCATTTGAAAGGCATAAACAACTAATGTTGCCCAGGCACAAGCATAAAACCCGTATTCAGGAATAAATACCACATTGATTAAAATGGTCAAGGTTGCACCAACAATGGCTATATAAGCTCCAAACCGCGTTTGTCCACTCA
>CAMATR010000035.1 GCA_945861175.1 Chitinophaga pinensis
AGCCTCTCTTGCTGAACGCAAACTAAAAACTTTCGCGGCTCTACCTGTTGGCGCCAATAAACGAGTTTTGAGTTTAAAACTGGTCAACGCCTTGACGAAAGCACCCATAACTGAAGTTTTACCTGTCCCCGCATAACCTTTTAATATAAAAAGCTGTTTTCCGTCAGAAAGAAAATAAAATTCTGCTAATGCCCCAATTAGTTCCTGCTGATCACTAGTTGGGGGATGTCCAAGTGAAGCAATGATGCGTTGTCGAAGAGAAAAAAGTGGGTTTTGATCCATTGAAATAAAGATACAGCTTTTATAATTATTGCATGAAACTCGCCGATGGTTTACAAGCATTGCTGAAGGTTTTTCCTTAATTTTGTGCAAAAGAAAAAACATTGAGTCATCTTTCCATTGAAATAGGAGAAAACGCTATTCGATACACTGAATTCAGAGGCGAAGAAATTACGAGTCACTTTTATACATTTGGAGATAAACAAGATTATCGCTACAAGGAACAACTCGAAGTGCAATTGGAAGAAATAGGCTTGAAAAACAAATCATTCGAAGAGCAGACACTTTCCTGGACAGGATTCTGTTCTACATTGATACCGAACAGTATCTTTTCCGAATCAAAACCCGAAACCCTTTACAGATTGTGTTTTGGCAATGAAACACCATCTGCTCACATCGATTACAATCGAATTCCTGAACAAGGATTGGTGAACGTATATGAAATACCGGAATGGGTTAAATCATTTTTCACACTTAAATACCCGCGCATAGTAGTGCAGCATGAGGGATCACATTTACTTCGTGGTATTTTTTTTGGTTCGATATTCAAACTGCGTTCCCTTGTTGCTATACACGCGAATCATTTTCTATTGTGTATTGTGAAAGAAAATAAATTACTTTACTATTCTGCCTTTGATTACTCAGAATTAGACGATATCATTTACCATTTTATCTTTACACTTCAGCAAAAAGAGTTGTTACAAGAAACAGGTACGATAGATATTTGTCCTGGAATTGGTTTTTCAGAAGAATTAGCAAACGAGTTGACTATTAAATTGAATGCCCTGAATAATTTAAAAACTCAACCAGCTTCAGTTCAATCTTCATTCATACAAAATGCTCAGCGATTATGCGTGTAATAGGTGGACTTTTAAGAGCACGTAGGTTTTCTGTTCCAAAGAATTTCCCTTCGCGACCAACAACTGACTTTGCGAAAGAAGGATTATTCAATATCCTGGATCACCAAATAGATCTTTTAGATATGGAAATATTAGACCTCTGCGCAGGAACCGGAAATATTTCTTTCGAATTCTTGTCACGCGAAGCGGGCAATGTAACTGCTGTTGATCTAAACACCAATTGCGTTCGTTTTATCCGAAAAATTGCAGCTCAGCTTGGAATTGAAGATAATCTCGACACAATTAAATCAGATATAATAAGTTACATAGGCAAGATTGATAGAAAATTCGACCTGATTTTTGCCGATCCGCCATATGATGTTAAATTCCATGCTGAGATTGCAGAAATTGTGTTTGAACGATCACTATTAACTGAAAATGGTCTTCTAATTATTGAGCACGGAAAATTCACCGATCTTTCACAGATAACGAATTTCGAATTTTTACGTAATTATGGAAACGTGAATTTTAGTTTTTTTAGAATTCAAAAAGATTAACAGATAATTATGCAAAAGATTGGATTGTTCCCTGGTTCATTTGATCCATTTACAAAAGGACACGAAGCTGTTGTGAGAAAAGCACTTGGTTTGTTTGAAGAATTAATTATTGCTATTGGTCTAAATAGTAGTAAATCTTCTCATTTTGAATTAGGAAAACGCCAATCGCACATTGAATCGCTTTTTGATGGAAAAAATATCCGAATTGTTACTTATCAGCAACTAACTGTTGATTTATGCAAAGAAATGGGAGCTACGCACATTATTCGTGGTCTGCGCGATTCAAAAGACTTCAGTTATGAGCGTTCCATCGCTCATATGAATGAAACACTTTCAGGAGTTCATACTGTTTTCTTTTTGACTGATCAAGAGTATACTGCCATCAATTCGACAATTGTGCGAGAAATAAACAAAAACAATGGTGATATTTCGGCATTTGTAACAAATGCCCATCTGCTCGTTTAAAGAGTGGTATAAAATCTGCTATATCTTCAACATGATTCGAAACTTCGTTCATTTATTTTGCACTTTCCTTGCGCTCAGCTCTGTCTTTTCTCAAGATGGAAAAATTGTACAGATCAAAGGATTTGCGCCAAGTTATGTTGGGCAGACTATTTCTGTTTTGGAAATTGAAGATTACCTCAGTATGAGCGAAACTAGAATCGCCTCAACAAATGTACTAGAGGACAGTACATTCACTCTTTCTTTTTATCTGAAAGAGACACAAAAACTACTACTAAGAACTAATAAAAACAAGTGTTTTCTCTATGCGCAGCCAGGAAGCAATTACGATTTATACATACCAGAAAAAGACAAGTACGAGCCATACCGTCCAGATGGCAACAGTATTGAACTTACATTTTTTGAGCTT
Source organism: Chitinophaga pinensis (assembly GCA_945861175.1). Classification (GTDB taxonomy): domain Bacteria; phylum Bacteroidota; class Bacteroidia; order Flavobacteriales_D; family Crocinitomicaceae; genus M0103. The sequence goes on from CAMATR010000035.1 coordinate 2,547, forward strand.
GATTCCATGGATATCAATTATCGTATCTTGCAATTTCAGCGATGGTCAGATGATGTCATAAGTAATTATTATTACCTTAGAAATATTAAACCAATAGAATTTGCTCAACAGATGGAGAGCTTTAAATCGGCAGTAGACAGTGTATATCAGCTAAAAGACACCTTGAATAAATCACTTAATGAAGCTCAGTATTTTTTCAACACGTTTGTTCTTTTTTCAATTGCCTCAATCGACAATATTCAATATGCTGCGGAACGAAATCGTTATGAAAAGCATGATTTTTTTATAAAATATTCTCCTGTTGCTTATCGGAATGATGCCTATATGGAATACATTAAATCATTTTATGAAAAGATGATTCCTCGATTATCGATGGAAACAAACAATCGACTTTATTTAGGTCTTTTAAAAAGCAGCCCAACATTGATAATGAAAGCCCTAGGGAATGAATATACTTTAATCAATATGAGAATTCGCGAAATAGTGATGATCAAAGCATTATCAGAAGAATTCTATTCAAAAGATTTTCCTCAGACGAATATCCTAGCCGTTTTAGACAGTGTTGCAAACCACAGTTTATTCCAAGCCAACGCGGTAATAGCAAAAAATATGATTAATCGTTTGACTGAACTAAGTGTTGGAGGAAAGGCACCTGATTTCGTTTTAAAAACTGATAAAGGAGAAACAATAACGCTTGAATCACTGCCTAAGAAACATATATACATACATTTCTATGACCCTTCAAGTCAAAAAAATACGATTGAACTTGAACCTTTGATCAAACTTCATAAAACTTATAAAGAAGACATTACGTTTATTACAGTCTATCCTGAAAATGTTTATTCAACAGCTGATACAGCTAAATTTTTAAATACTATTCCTTGGACCAAATGTCAAACAGATAAAACAAATCCAATTTGGAAAAACTACAAGGTCAGTTCCTATCCAACCTATATTCTATTGGATGGTTATGGTTATGTTGTGGGTGCACCAGCACTTTCGCCAATGCCAGATGGTCAATACCAAACTATTGATAAGTCATTTTTCTTCATTCAACGAACAAACAAAGAATTGCGCGGTAAAGATTGATAAAACAAACTTTGGCTGACTGGCATTAATGAGTCGTGGCCTTTTTCAAGACTTATTCCTAATTTTACAAAAATTCAATTTTTGATATGCGATTCAATCTTTCAGAAATCAACGAACTCATTCGTAATAGAAGAACAATCTATCCTGAACAATACAGTGAACGTAAAGTATTCCGTGAACAAATAGAAGTGATCTTAAACAATGCACAATGGGCTCCAACACATGGTAACACACAACCATGGAGATTCCAAGTTTTCATGGAGGAAAGCAGGCAGCGATTGAGTGATTTTATGTCTCAGACGTATTTAGAAATAACACCAAAAGAACAGCAAAACGATTCGAAATTGGCGAAAATGTTATCTAGACCAATGAAAGCATCAGCAGTGATTGCGGTTTGTATGGAACGACAGGCTGAAGAGAAAATTCTAGAAATTGAAGAAATTGAAGCTGTTGCCTGTGCAATTCAAAACATACATCTAACCTGCACAGCATATGGCTTAGGCGGATTTTGGTCAACACCTAAGCTCATTTATCATGAAAAAATGAATGAATTTCTTGGTATTGGTCAAAAAGATAAATGCCTTGGTTTATTTTACATTGGATATCCTTCCATCGAATGGCCAACAGCGCACAGAAAACCTCTTGAATATACGACAAAGTGGTTTGAAAAGTGAAGCAAGAAAAATGATTTTCATTAAAGATTCTTTTACAACGGTTAATAGTAGATTCAAACTATCTTCACAGCAATGAAAAGATTTTTCCTGCTAATTCTTGTATTATCTTCATTCCATTCTTTTTCACAAAAGAAATCGAGTAAACGTGAGCGATTTCCTTCTTACTTTGGAATTCAAGTTAGGCCTATTCTTCCAACACGATACATTGGGGAACCAATATCTGTTTTAAATTCACAAGAATTCTCGACCACCATTACTCAAAAAGTGGGTTATTCTTTTGGTGGAACTGTTCGAGCAGGATTGACGCGTCTATTGGCATTTGAATCTGGAATCAACTTTACGCAGCGACAATTTGGTGTTGACATGTCAGTTGCCGATTCAAATGTATTTGCGACCAATGATTTAACCTTTATCTGTTACGACATTCCGATTAATGGGTTGGTTTATGTTCAGTTAAGCGAGCGATTTTACATGAATGCTTCGTTGGGTGCAGCGCTTACATTTAAGCCTACAGATATTGGAACAGTGACTTTGCCTGGAGGAGCATTTACTTTTTTCCATACTGGTTTTGCAGAAAAAAAGGGAGGAATCGACCTCAATGCAAATTTTGGCTTTGAGTTCAGAACTGAAAATAAAGGATTTTTCTACCTTGGTGGTTCAGCGAGAGTGCCCTTTTCACCCCTATTTGAAATGATTGCCATCTACAAATACGAGGGTTATAAAAAGACTATAAAAGGGAATATTGACGGATCTTTTCTATCTGTTGATTTTAAGTATTTCTTTCCGAATATAAATAATAAAGGAAATCAATTTCAAAATGGACCCATTGAATAACATCGATACAGAAATAAACGCAATCGTAGAGAAACTGCAGCTACTTCCCCATCCAGAAGGGGGATTTTACAAAGAAGTGTATAGATCAGAAGAGATAATTGAAAGTCGCGACCGGAATCTTTTAACATCTATTTATTTTCTATTGACTTCATCTAATATTTCAAAATTTCACCGCATAAAAAGTGACGAATTATGGTATTTTCATGCAGGAAGCCCTCTTATAGTTCATACTCTTGATCGAAATGGTTATGCTCAACACCTTGTAGGAAATAACCTAGATGCAGGGCAAAAACCACAATTATTAGTCCCTAAAAATACCATTTTTGGATCCAGTGTTTTAAATGAAAACAGTTATTCGCTTGTTTCATGTGCCGTATCTCCAGGATTTGATTTTATGGACTTTGAATTGTTTACAGCGGAAGTTTTACTCGCCGATTTTCCCGGAGAAAAGGAAATTATCGCCCGATTAACTTAATTAGTTCCTCCTCTTGAACTAATGTTACCCATAGAGATATTTTCCCATCATCCATTCTAGGATAAATTGGCCGAATAACCCCTTCTACGGCTGAAATATTCAGGTAATCACCAAAGAATTTTTCTGCTACTGGAGTAAACGATTTATCTGAAATACGAAAATCTTGAAATGTCTGACCACCGTCTGCTGAGCGAGTTAAGTATACGTCAGTGGTATTGTCATCGTGATTCCTGCGATCATAATAAACGAAGTATAAGTTTCCATTACTTTGATCAATAGTCAACCATGTAAAAAATTGATGCCTTTTCGATGTGTCTTGGTTCACTTTTATTGCCTTTGACCAAGATTTCCCTCCATCTTTCGAAATAGACAACCAAGAATCTGTGTCCTTCTTTCCATTGCGCTGATCACACCAATTCAAATATAAATTTCCTCTATTTGGTCCATTACTTAAATCCGAGACTAATATTGGTAATCCATTGGCCCGATTCATACCAGGAATATTGAGGTCCCAACCTTCGACTTGTAAATCAATAAATTGTTCTGCAGGGAGCCATTTTTTTCCGCCATCTCTTGAAACTTGCATCACCAAGCCCTTTGGTCCAGACCAGGTCACAAAGATCTCACCATTTGGTCCTACCGCCGGAACAGCTCCTTCCACTGTATTATCGCTATCTACACAATCTCCTGCATATTTTGAAATTCGCATAGGATTAGACCATGTTTTTCCTTGATCTGATGATTTTGAGAATAAGATGATTGATGAATCTTTAGGGTCCTGAGAATCATATTTATCGAACTGTGTCCAAGTCATGTAAATTTCATTGGTAATGGGGTTTAGCACTGTCCAGTGTTTATCCTGTGCTTTACTGCCATTTGGCTTAGGAAAAGTGCCCTCGTTAAACTTACCATCAACTTTTCCCGTTGACTGGCAAACAATCCGATCAATCCATGAGGTCTTTTTGTAATCAGCCAAATGGAAATAATACAATCTACCTGTCGTATCGAACATTAAAACGGGGTCACCCCAAACACCATAAACACTTGAAATTTTCTTACTAGACCATGTTGAACCTCCATCTTTGGAATAATAATAATCACTAATTATACAGCCCGCTGCAATATTATTATTGTTGGTTGGATCTATAGCAATGGATGGTTCAGATTGACCATAAATCACTGAGCTAATTCTAGGTGCCTGCAGCTGGACATTTTTAAATGCTGTTTGGGCGTATCCCTGACCAGTAATTAGAATAATAATTATTAAACTTCTCATTTAGCTATTTTTCTTAACCAATAGTTCCTTAATTTCTCTTTAGTATCATCCTCCAATACTTTGAACTGGTATTGCGGGAAATCATACATAGTCATTTTGACCGACAGTTCATATAATACTTCATCTCTGGCAACAAGTATTTTGAAGGACTCTCCATTATCCAATCCGTAGACAAATTGTTCGAAAGAGGTTCGATCTACGCGGTATCCATTGCAACCAATTAACTCATCATTTACAGAAAGCCCAGCCATTTCAGCGGCTGAACCTGCTCGAATAGAGCGAACAGTTGTTCTACCGCCATCATCTCTCAATCCTGCACCAAAAGAAACTCTCGGCGATCCAATTTCATTCACTTGAATCCCAACTTTAGCAAATATTTGAGCCAGAGGTGCAGTAGCTGTTCCATTCACATATTTAGCAAAAAAAACATCTAGGTTTTCCCCTAATAACTCTTCAAGTTCAACTTTAAATTCTTTTTCTGAAAAACCTCTATTGAGCTTCTTGTAATATTTATTATACAATTGTTGCAGAAAATGATCCAAGCATTTTTTACCATCGTATTTTGCAATAATCATTACATCAATCAATGCCGCAAGCATTTGACCTCGAGAATAATAGGTCATTGTTGTATTCGAACTATTTTCGTTAGGTCGATAAGCCTTGATCCACGCATCAAAACTAGCATGAGCAACTGGTTGCAAGCGGGCACCCAAAGATCCTTCTACATAATTCACGGTACTTTGTAACTTTTGCAGATAATTATTTTCATCGGTATACCCAGCTCTCAGCAATAAAAGTTCATCATAATAAGTAGTAAATCCTTCCATAACCCATAAGAGTGAAGTGTAATTTTCCTCGTCGTAATTGAATGGGCCTAGTTCGATGGGGCGAATTCGTTTCACATTCCATAAATGAAAATATTCATGCGCTACAAGGGATAAAAATCCGAAGTATTCCTCTCCTTCATAGGTCCACCGATTCACACTTAGTGTGCACGAATTGGAATGCTCCAAGCCACCTTGTCCATTCACAACATTGTGAATTATGAAAGTATATTCCTTGTTTGGATTTTCACCAATAACATTTGTTGCAGTTTCGACAATTTTTGCCATATCTATTTTCAACCTTTCCACGCTGTAATTGCCTGCCCCATAAATTGCGACTGTATGTAAAACACCCGCAGCTTTAAACGTGAAAATATCCTGATTTCCAATTTCAATAGGGCAATCTATTAATTCATCATAATTTTTAAAAGTAAATGTTTGCTCACCATCAGCAGCAACAGACTCATTTACCTTTGACAAGGCTGTAGAAACTTTTTTGAAATCCTTAAATGGAAAAACTGATAATCTTCCGGTTTTTTCTTGGTGACCATCTACATACATAAAAACCCCTGCACCACTCACAAAACCATGAGTTAGATCCAAGAAACTAGTTCGAACAGATAATTCAAAAGAATAAACTTCATAGGAAACAATTATCTTCTTAGCGCCACCTTTAGAAATAGCCCATGCATTTTTACTTTTCTTATTAACAGAAAGCAATTGCCCATTTTCATCTATTGCTTTTACTAAATCTACATTTCTTGAAAATTCACGCACCAAATAGGATCCAGGCGCCCACACGGGAAGTTTTAATGTTACTTCATTTTCTTTAAAATCAGTAAGCTCCATTTCTATCTGAAAATAATGGTTTTGCGGTTTTTCCATTTTCAGACGGTAGTTAACTGATTGCCCGAATGAAAGAAAGCTCAACGCAATTAGAAAACTAGAAATGATCAACTTTAATTTCATAGTGTTGTTTTTTTCAAAGATACATTTTGGAAACGGGAAGAGAAATTAATAGAGAAGGAATTCTTTCAATTACAGATGTGAAAATGAAAATTCTTTGGAAGAATAGACATTTTCAAAAAGATGCGGATAATATTTTTTCATTTCACTATTCATAAGTTCAATAGGTACATCATTAAATGTGCCATAAAAATGGAGGTATTCCATGAATTTTCGTCCAGCATCATATTGCTGGAAAAGGGAGTCGTTGATGCCATCCCATTCCAACGGCTCAACCTTGGAAATAGCACAAATTCTTCGATCAAATGCAGGAGTGCATTTTACCCATTTTTCTTCTATGAATAATTCTGTAAATCCATGAAAAACAATTTCTTCTCGACCGAGATAAGTAACTAATTTTTCCACTCCGATATGGTTACTGACAACCGCATAACCTAAGCGTGAAGGAATATTGAATTTTCTCGCTAAAGCAGCTAGCAAAGTTGATTTCTCAACACACCAAGCCCTTTTCTTCAGTAGAACTGATGATGCTCTCAATCCTACATATCTAAGATCCAGATGGTATGGGTCATATAAAAACGAATCTCTAACGAGATAATACAATGCAATCGCTAATTCTTTTTGCGGAAGAGAAGTATCTATAGTCTTCGAGAAATCATCCATCTTAGGATGGCTAAAATCTAAAAAATGTGTACTTGTAAGATACTCTTTCATCAACATTACTAATTATTATCTTCAGATTAATTTTTAAAAAATTGAGCCCATAGCCCTATTTCAGTTCCTATTTTTTGATGGAATACTCAATGATTAGCACCTACTATTTCGTATAATTTATCAATTGTTAATTCATCGTCATTGATAACAATACTTGCCTGCTCATAAAATTTCTCACGCAATGTTAAACGATCGGCCACAAGTGATTCAATTTGCTCCTTATTCATTCCAACAATTAACGGGCGATGTTCAGTATCCATAATTAATCTTCGCACCAATTCATCTTTCGAAACCTTTAAGTAAATAGTCGTTCCCATTCCATTCAACTTGGGCATCATCCCATCAATTGTAGGAAGACCCCCACCAACTGATATTACACAATCAGTCTTGTAAGATAGATCCTCGACTATCTCCTTTTCAAGCAAACGAAATTTAGCCTCCCCTTTGAAAGTAAAGATTTCATTTATCGATATCTTT
>CAMATR010000036.1 GCA_945861175.1 Chitinophaga pinensis
AGCCATAACCCGGACGACTGAATACCAAGGTGTCGTTGGATCGAGCTTCGATGCGAATCTATTGTAAATTTTAAAAGTCATTGCTGTGATACCTGAACCTCGAACACGCAATCGATCGTTAAATCCATTTTCATTTGGTGAAAAACTATTAGGTATGCCAATGACAGTTTCGAAATCTACTAATACTTTTATTATTGATAAGGCAATACAACCATTCTCTGTTGTAGTTGTAGCAATGAAATCAGTAGTAATTAAAGGTGTTACATTCACAGAGTCACAATTTTCCGTAATACATTCTAAAATAGCACCCTGATTGTCTGGTATCCAAGTCCAAGATACATTTCCTTCGGATTCATTTGCGCTCAAACCTACTACCGTACCTATTTCCACGATAGCTCCGCAACAGGTTGTAATTGTTGGGGGGGGCATGAGTGTTAAATATTGCGTGAAGTTGCTAGTTCCAAATGAATTTGTTACTGTTAATTCTACAGGGACTGTTATTGGGCTTGTAATTAATGTATCATAACAGATTTCTCCGGGATTTGCCAAATTTGATGTTCCAGGATTACCACCTTCAAATACCCATGCGTAGTTTGTCGTTCCCACAGTTGTTGAGTTGTTATCAAAGGTTGTGCAATCTTGATTGCATATGGTATCAGTAAATGGATTGAATGCCGCTATTGGGGCACCGCATCCACTAATAGTTACTTGAATCGTATGGCTATCAGTTCCATTATCATCGGTGATCTGAAGTAAGATGCTATACACACCTGGATTATTAAAAACAATTGGATGCGGACCTTGCGTATTTGCTGTTCCCGGTGTTCCTCCTCCAAAACTCCAAAGCCATGAACTTATATTTGATCCACAACTGTTGTCAGAGAAAATTATCGATTGACCTATACATGCAGTCAGGGATGAAGAAACTATATCCGCGCTTGGTCCTCCGCATGATGCAACAGTTATCTCAAAGGATGCAGTATCGTTGCAAGAACCGGCGCTTACAACATAATTGAAAGTATAAATTCCAGCTTGCAGGCAATTGGCATCAAAAATCGCTGTTGAAACATTAAAATTGCCGCTTGGACTATTCGTTGTTTCTGTCCAAGTTCCTCCGGGAATGCCTCCTAGAAGTAAAGTGTTTAGGTTAACTGTAGTGTTGTTACAAACGGATGTTGCATTATCTAGACCAGCATTCGGTCCTGCATTAACAGTTATATAGTTTGTTGATGTTTGAGAATCCGTTCCATTTGCGTCTGTAACTGTTAAACTAACAGTATACGCCCCTGCTATTGGATAACAGATGCTTCCGGGATTTTGACTTGAAGAATTTTGACCATTTCCAAAAGACCAGTCAAAGATTGCACCTAGCTGGAAGGTACTTAGATTGTCGAACGTGATACAGTTATTTTGACAGATATTTGTCGAGGAAGCAGTGAAGTTTGCTATTGGAGGAATAAGACTTAGAGAGAGATCATCCACAGCGAACGAAACGGCCGCTGCAATTCCGTCAGAGTTATTTTTCCATCGAAATCCAATTTTTATATTTGGATTGTTGTTTGCCGAGGCGGGAAGTTCAACTGAGTAAGCAGCCCATTGTCCATCTCCAACAGTGCAAAGTCCATTATTTGTTGAGGCAGGATCTGCTAATTCCATCCAAGTAGTTCCATCGAAATACCATAAAGTGCTATTGTCATTCAAACCATCACCACCTTCGATGTATGAAAAATTTAATACTACATCATAATCCCCTGTGAGGTCTATTGTTGGTGATTCAATGCGACTGTCTGTTTCTGAGCAGAGTGGGGGACAAACACCTCCTTCAAAGCTTGCGCCACAATCTCCAGTAGAACAGGCCGGATTTCCATTCATAATTCCTATGTGCAGTGTCTCGTTTTGCGTCGTTCCGCAATTCCCGCTGCAATTGTTTAAACCATTATTGTTCTCAGCACAGGAAATGTACCACAGATTTGCCGTTGTTCCTTGAACTCCTGTGGTGGTTTCGGTCCATGCGCCATTTACACCATTGTAGGCATTTCCCAAACAGCCAATTGAGCAGTTATTGGAAAAATCTTCCTGCCAAACAACGATTTGAGCAAAGAGAAAACCCGGAAAGAACAGAAGAATAATCAGAATGCGGAGTTGAACCATTTTGAAAAAATTAGTTTTCTTAACATCAATAATAAGAAATTATGGTGTAACTATCATTATAAGTGAATACAATTTATATTAAGAAAGCAGATCTATAATTTGTTTTGCTTCTTTAACGTCATGAACCCTCAAGATTGAGGCACCTTTAAGTGTAGCAATGGTATTTAAAACGGTAGATCCATTCATTGAATCCTCTGGAATGATATCGAGTTTTTTGTATATCATTGATTTTCTTGATATTCCAGCTAAAATTGGAAGGTTTAAAATACCCAACATTTCTAAATGATTTAGTAGTTGGTGATTCTGATCCATTGTTTTGCCAAATCCGAAGCCAGGATCGATTATTATTTCAGTAATTCCTTTGTTGTGAAGGTGCTTAATTTTATTAGAGAAAAAGTAACAAATATCCCTAAAAAGGCTTGACTTTTCGCTTGTTTTATGCATAGTTTTTATACTACTTGCTCCATGCATTAATATATAAGCTATGCCACTTCCAGAAACAACATCACACATTTTTTTATCTATATCAAATGAACCAATGTCGTTGATTATGTCTATTCCAAGATCTATACCTTTTATAGCTACCTGAGACCGAAAAGTATCCAGTGAAATGAGTATTTCAGGAAATTCTCTTCTAAGGTTTAATAAAGGGTCTAGAATACGTTCTAATTCAGTTTTTTCATCAACAAACTCAGCTCCTGGCCTTGTAGAATAAGCACCAATATCAATAATATCAACTCCTTCAAGTAGCATCTTTTCTGCACTATTCAAAACTTCCTTCACAGTAACTTTTCTACTTCCTGTGAAAAAGGAATCAGGTGTTGAATTTATTACCCCCATAATTTTGGGAGTTCTTAAGTCAATCAATTTATCCTTGATTCTCAAGGAATTCTTTTTAGGAAAATGTGTAATTTCAGCCCTTGAAATACTCATGTCAATTGAAATGAATCGAACAGCGTCGGAATACACAAATGTAATCAATGTTTGCAGAGATATTTTCTTGAAGAAAACAAAAGATTATGGAACGGCTTGGAGGATCTTGCGCCCTAGTTCTTTGACGGATCAAATTTTCATCAAAGCGCAACGGATTCGAACTATACAAGAAACTGGTGAAAATAAGGTAGGGGAAGATATTGAAGGCGAATTCGTGGCAATTGTTAACTATTGTATTATGGCAATTATTCAGCTCTCTGAAACACAATTAAATGCAATGGAATTGGATGAGATGACAGTGACAGCGCTATACGATAAATACAAAGTAGAAGCATTCAATCTGATGCAAAAAAAGAACCATGATTATGGTGAAGCATGGAGAGACATGCGTGTAAGTTCTTTGACCGATCTGATTTTAATGAAGATTTTAAGGGTAAAACAAATTGAGGATAATTCTGGTCAAACAATCATAAGTGAAGGCATTGACGCAAATTATTTTGACATGTTGAACTACGCAGCATTTTCCTTGATTCACCTTTCTAAGTTAAAAGCTTGAATCGATTCTCATGAAAGAAATAAAAACAGTTAAAGGAAGATCTTTTTTATTTAACCTTCTATTTGTTGCACTCAATATTTCAGGCGTTGTTCTGATTATACTAGGTAACCTCGAATTATTTGCGAGTAGTCAATTACTATTTAATGCTTTAGGATTATTTTTTTCTATTTCTGGAATAGTTGGGATTATTGTATTCAGAGGAAAAATGATGATGGCTAACATTTCACGTGCTTTGGTTGGCAGCATTTTTATCGTTTCAGGATTGATTAAAGCAAATGACCCAATTGGATTTTCATACAAGTTGAAAGAATATTTCGAAGATGGTGCGCTCGCATATAGATTAAAAGAGATTATGGGAGCCCCGGATTTTTCTCTAGAAAATTGGATGGGTGCAGCATTAGGTATTGGTATTCTAATTTGTATTCTAGAAATTATTATTGGCGTTATGCTATTAATCGGTGGTAAAATTAAAATCACAGCATGGTCCGCACTGTTGATGATGTTATTTTTCACATTTCTCACATGGCATACTGCTAACTGTGATCCCGAAAAATCATTTACAGACAGAAATGTATATGATGTAAATAGCGATAAAGGGAATGAACTTTTAAAACTTGCAAAAAAAGATAAAGATATTGTTATCGTTGAAAAAACCAACAGTTCAATTGTCGTTGATGAGCAGGCCCATCCACAATGTGTAAGTGATTGTGGATGTTTTGGTGATGCTTTTAATGGCTCTCTAGGAAGGTCATTAACACCTTCAGAATCGCTTGCTAAAGATCTTTTTCTTCTGTATTTGGTTTTGTGGATTTTCCTCGCTCAGTGGATTTTAAAGTCAAATACAGTGAGGCAAAATATAAAGTTTTTGATTTGGAGTCTAGTTATTGTTGCACTCTTATGTATTCTTTTTGGTTGGTATTTCCCTCTTCTTTTCACAATTTTAGTTTTTGTTGGCGCTTTGTGGGTACTGCGTGTTGGAGGTGCTTTCTTTTCAAATTACTGGGGAAGTATATTTTCAGTATCGTTTATAACTGGGATTTTCGTTTTGTACGTGATGAATTTTGATCCAGTTAAAGACTTTAGGCCTTATGCTGTAGGAAATAATTTACGAGCACAAATGGAGAATGGAGTCAACGGACAATATGAAAATAATTTTATACTTAAAAATCTAAAAACGGGTAAAGAAAACAGCTATAGTGAGAAAGAGTATATGGACAATAATCTTCTTTGGAATGATAAATATTTTAAGTTTATTCGTTCCGAGCAAAAAGTGATAATTGCTGCAAAACTTCCCGCTATAACCGAGCAATTTAATCCTGAAGTTAAGGTTCGAAATCTAACCAAAGCTGAATTAGCAATTGATTATATTCAAGAAATAAAAGATAAAAAGTTGATTGGTCTGGAGGAAATCGCACTCAGAGATTTTATTGTGAATGCTAAAAGAATTGTAATTGTTAGCTCCCGAGATTTAAAATCCGCCAATTGGACAAGGTTACAAAGGTTTAAAGAATTACAATCTTTTTGTTCCGTAAATAAGATACCTTTTATTTTAATTACAAGTTCTTCCAATGCTTCAATTAACTATTTTAGAAAATCTAAAAAATGGAGTGTTGCGACTTTTGTGAATGATGAAACTGAACTAAAGGTAATCTCAAGGTCTAATCCATGTTTATTAGTTGTAGAAAATGGAATTGTTAAAGCAAAATTTACACACTTACAGACACCTTCAATTGATAGATTTAAAAAAGAAATAGATTTTTAAACTGTTCATAAATCTTACAAATAGATTGCGTCCTAATTTTGAATTCACGGGTACTATTTAATTCATAGGCCCTATTCTTTTCATTTTTTAAATAATCTAATCAATGGACTAATATTCGCATAGTTGAGGGCCTAGATTAAGTTCTGAGAGATCTTGTGGCTGTGTAAATTTCATTTATAAAACTAGAGTATTTTCATATAATTTCTCACTTTTATTGCTAATTTCATACTTAGAAAAATAGCCATGAAAAGCAATGATTAGTAGACAAAAAATGGTGTTCGGTAATTGGAAGATGAACTTGAACAAAAACGAAGCTGAAATTCTATCGAAGGAAATAAATGAAGGAATAAATGCATCAGATGTCAAAGTAGTAGTTTTCCCCAGTTTCCCATATTATGATCATGTTGCAACAATTGCCCAACGATTTTCCGTAGGTGTTCAAAATTTCTATCCTACCGAAAATGGGGCTTTTACTGGCGAGGTTTCTGTAAATCAAGTTAAAAATTTAGGTGCTGAGTTTGCGTTGGTCGGTCATTCGGAGCGTAGAAGTATTTTTAACGAAACGCATTCATTTTTGAAGAAAAAAGTAGACGCCGCAATTAATTTCGGAATTACCCCTGTGTTTTGTTGTGGGGAACCTTTCGACATTCGAAATGCAAGTGAAGAGTATACATATGTTTTGAAACAATTGGAGGAAAGTCTTTTTCATTTGGATAATAAAACAATTCAACAATGTATTATTGCTTATGAACCGGTATGGGCAATTGGGACAGGTTTGACAGCAACAATTGATCAAGCCGAGGAAATGCACAGCACCATTCGTAAATGGATTGCAGAACATTATAATCAAGAATGTGCGGATACCATTTCCATCTTGTATGGAGGAAGTTGTAACGCAGCGAATGCTAAGGAGTTATTTTCTTGTCCGAATGTCGATGGTGGGCTAATTGGAGGAGCTTCGCTCAAGTCGGATTCATTTTTATCGATAATACATTCGTTTTAATGGACTACTTGGAATTAACCATAGAACTTCAGCCAAGGGATCCATGGGCTGAAATATTGATTTATCAATTAGCAGAAACGGGATTTGAAAGTTTTGTGGACACAGAAAATGGTATTTTGGCCTATGCACAAGTGAATCAAATTGATATAGCTAACCCAGAATCAAATACTTTTTTAGAAGCTATTCCAAAAGAATTATCAGCTCAATGGTCAAAGAAAATAATTCCACAACAAAATTGGAATGCTCAATGGGAAGCTGACTTTCAACCTGTTCATGTTGAGGAGTATTTATCCATTTTAGCGCCTTTTCATGATCGTACCCAACACAGAGGATTAATCGTAGAGATTCTCCCAAAAATGTCATTTGGTACAGGGCATCACCAAACAACTTGGATGATGTCTAAAGCTCTTTTTGAATTGGACGAGCTACCTTCGAAAGTATTAGACATGGGCACAGGAACAGGTGTATTGGCAATTATAGCTGAGAAACTTGGCGCTAAGGATATTCTAGCTGTTGATATCGAAGATTGGTCTATCGAAAACACAATAGAGAACGCGTCTCGTAATGATTGCAAATATATAAGAACGTTGTGTGTTGATATTGAAGAAATTACGGAGGGTGATTTTGGTTTAATTCTTGCGAATATCAATAAAAATGTATTGAAATCACATATGCAAGGTTATTATAATCGATTAGTTTTGAATGGTAAACTTTTTTTAAGTGGATTCTTTCTTTCAGATTGTGACGAATTGATAGAATATGCAGAATCAATAGGATTTAAAAAAAATCGTATCTTGAACAAAGATAATTGGGCTGCCATTGAATTTAATAGGTAATAGATTATGAAATTGAAGAATTTACTGCTTTTGTTTGTAGCACTCAGTGTATTGCCCCTTTTCTCTCAAACCTTCACCAATAACAGAGAAAAATTTGTCAAAGAATTTGAAAAATCACTAACTGATTTTGGAAAAGGTGAGTTTTCAGATTTTGCAAAAAATAGGCTGCCTGAAATGCTTCTTGAAACCAGTAATTTTCCTGAGAGTTATTTCACAAAAATGGTCGAAACATGCAATTTAATGACCACTAAAAACCTCAAGCCATATCCTGAAATCTATCAATATGTTTTTTCATCTTATTCTTTTATAAAGGAAAAACAATCCATTAATAGTTATAAAGCTTGGCACAGTTCTATAGATAAATTACTCGAAGGAAAGAATATTAAGAAGTTTGAGGATTTTATTGAGTTATCTGCTGGTTTCTTCTCTGAACGAAAACTCTCAGACGCATCAAATTTTATTTGGTTTTATGAAGGTGGAGAATATTCATTTGAGTTTACAGACAAACCTTTTATTAACTGCAAAGGGGGCAATTTAATTTGTCGAGTGGTCAATAGGAATTCCAAGACAAAAGAAAAACAACCTTACAGCGATAGTATAGTCGTATTTAACACCGCAGGGTCATACGATCCGGTTCTTAAACGTTGGGATGGAAATGGTGGATTAGTTACATGGCAAAAGGTTGGTTTATCTAAAGATGAAACGAATGCCACTTTAAGAAACTATGACGTGTCTTGTAAAACACCTAATTTCAATGCTGATTCCGTGCTCTTAAAAACAAAATATTTTACCAATACTATCCCAGGGATAATTTCTGATAGAGCTTCTACAATTAATAGGGAAGAGGATAGGATTTATCCAAACTTTATTTCTTATGAAAAGCGATTGATTATTAAAAATATAAAACCGGATGTAGATTATGACGGAGGATTTTCTCTCCGTGGAGCAAGTTTTGTCGGAATGGGAACTCCAAAAGAACCTGCAAAAATCATAGTATATAGAAATGGGAAAGTATTTGTAAAATCCGCTGCTCAAATCATCTACATCTACCCAACACGAATTTCGAGTAACAATTCTTCCACTGCATTGTATTTAAATTCGGGAGATTCAATAACGCATCCAGGCTGTCATTTCGGGTATGACATGGATAAAAAAATTATAGAGTTTACAAGAACAAAAACGGGAAATGGCATGGCTCCATTTGGGGACAGTTATCACCAATTGGATATATATGTTGCCAAGATGACTTGGAAGACAGAGGAACAAGATGTTTATTTCACATATGATTTTGGGACTTCCCAAGAACAGCGAATAGCAAGTTTTGAATCCAAATCATACTTTGATGAGCGATTGTTTGATCGTCTTCAAGGACTTGAATCTGTTCATCCTCTGCAGTCACTTTGGAAATATTGTTATAAGTACGATGAGTTCACAATCAATGAAGGTAAAGCGGCATCGGCATTAAATAAAACCATAGAACAAGCTCGTCCGGTTTTAATAGATTTATCTAGTTATGGATTTATCAATTATGATTTAGATGCACAAACGGTAAGTATTAATCCAAAACTTGATCACTTTGTCCAAGGAAAGGCAAAAAGAAAAGATTACGATTACCTTACTTTCGTTTCAGACTTGCGTCCCAAGGAATTGAAAGGTTTTTCTGAAGATCAAATAAAAGAAGACAAAAATCTTCAGGCTATGATTGAACTCTATGCGCAGCAAGCGGAAGAGCGAAGGTTAATGACTTATTTTGGTAAAATGAATTTAGGGACTATGGAACTTGATCTAAACGCTGTAGATGAAGTTAACCTTTCGGATAAACAATTTACCAAGATTTTCCCTCAAGGAAGCAGGGTAGTTATAACAGAAAATAGAAATTTTGAATTTAGTGGCTGGGTTAATTCCGGAAAAATTGAAGTACAGGCTTTAAGCGCTAACTTCAATTATAAGGATAATAAAATTAATTTATTAAAGACATATAAATCTCTTTTGCGCGTTAGGCCTTTAAAGCCTGAAGATGGAAATAAGGTTATAGCAATGAGAGGAACTATAAATGGTATTACGGGCGAATTATTAGTAGATGATCCCACAAATCGTTCAGGAAACAATTCAGAGATTAGCACATATCCTAAATTAATTATTTCAAAGAATTGTTTCGTTTATTATAATTCAAAGACCATATCCCGGGGTGTTTATGATAGTTCCCGGTTTTACTATACTGTATTTCCTTTTGAAATCGACAGTATGGATAATTTCAACGAATTATCTTTCCATCTTAAAGGAGAGCTAACTTCTGCAGGAATTTTCCCTAAAATACTCGAAGATTTGGTGATTATGCCTGATTATTCTTTTGGGTTTTCTACTAAAGCTCCCAAGGGAGGCTATGATTTTTACGGCACAGGAGCAAAATATGAAGACAAAATATTGCTCTCGAACAATGGTCTGCAAGGCGCTGGAACAATCAATTTTGTAGAATCATCATCAATTTCCAAAGCACTCTACTTCATGCCTGATTCCACGGTCGGTTATGCTTCTTTTGTCAATAG
>CAMATR010000037.1 GCA_945861175.1 Chitinophaga pinensis
TCAATGCACGCATAATGACAATATTTGTTATATTGCATGAGCAAAAAAGATTTTCTTTATGCCATTAGTAAAATATTTTAAATCTATTCTTGCAGCTTTACTTGTCTTAAGTAGCGCTGTGGTCATTGGTTCACCATTGCAAGGAGTTCAAAATCCTGACATTAATAAAAAGGATTCAGAAGGCAGAAAGCAAGGGCATTGGATTTATTATGGCAAAGATCGTCCCCAAGAAGGATACCCTGCAGATGGTATGATAGAAGAGGGAGATTATAAGGATGACAGGAAAGAAGGGCAATGGGTGAAATACTACAACGATGGGTCAACGCCTAAATTAAAAGGGGAGTATGTAAATAATCGTCCCCAAGGGCCATATGTAAAGTATTATGCCAATGGTAAAATCAAGGAGCAAGGTACTTTTGTCAGAAACCTATATCAAGACACTTTGAATCGTTTTCATGAAAATGGTAAGGTAGAATATCAAGCGAAATATAATGAGTCCGGAAAAGAACAAGGTTCCGTTAAGTATTTCTTCCCTAACGGTCAAATTGAATTTGAATATACTGCTGAAGAAGGCAAGCCTACTGGAAAAGCTATGCGGTATTATGAAAACGGCGATGTGAAAGAGGAGCTGTATTATAATGCGGAAGGGTCAGTTGAGAAGAGCGAACAAAAAGAAATGGTTAATGCTGCTGTAAACGTTGTTGACCCTGGAGTTTCTAAAGAAACTGCTCCTAAAGTAACTTCACCTAAAACAAAAGGAACTAAGTTTCAACCAAATGGATATAACAAAGTTTATAATTCTAACGATGAAATTTGGCAAGACGGTAATTTTAAAAATGGCTTGTTGTGGGATGGTAAAGTTTATGAGTACGATCGTGATGGCATTTTATTAAAAGTTAAAGTTTATAAGAATGGTTTATATCACTCAGACGGCCAACTTTGATATTTCTTTGAAAGAATATGAAAAGGCTCCTTTCGGGGCCTTTTCTATTTGGTATTTGTTTATAAATTTACAATACACTTATCGATAGAAAGTAATGAGCCGAATTGTAAAAACAATCTCAAAATTTAACTTACAGATGATTGATTCACGAGCTATTGATAAAGTGGGGGTGGAAGAAAGAGTTGCGCGCTTTCAAACAAGAAGTATTAAGAACGAATCAAAACTTCAAGGTCTAAAAATGGCATTAAGCATGATTGATTTGACAACACTTGAAGGGAAAGATACACCAGGAAAGGTTAAACAGATGTGCTACAAGGCACATCATCTTTGTGACATGCATCCAGGTTTACCAGCGGTCGCTGCAGTTTGTGTCTATCCAACAATGGTTTCTCTTGCAAAAAAAGAATTAGAAGGTTCAAATGTGAGAGTTGCTTCTGTTTCCACTGCATTTCCAAGCGGTCAAGCTCCCATGGATATTAAATTAATGGATACTCGTTTTGCCGTTGATCATGGGGCTGATGAAATAGACATGGTTATTTCAAGAGGTAAGTTTTTGACAGGCGAATATGAATTTGTTTTTGATGAGATTGCATCAATTAAAGAAGTGTGCGGCAAGGCAAGGTTGAAAGTGATTTTGGAAACGGGTGAACTGACAACGCTTGATAATGTTCGAAAGGCAGCTGATTTGGCAATTCATGCCGGAGCTGATTTTATAAAGACCTCTACCGGAAAAATTCAACCAGCAGCAACTATGCAGGTCACATACACTATGTTAATGGCCATCAAGGATTATTTTGACAAAACAGGAATCATGATTGGTATGAAGCCGGCTGGTGGAATATCCACTTCTAAGCTTGCATTGCATAATTTAGTGATGGTAAAGGAGGTTCTTGGAAACGCTTGGTTGAGCAATGAGTGGTTTCGGTTTGGGGCCAGCAGCCTCGCAAATGATGTGTTGATGCAAATCATTAAATCAGAAACAGGTGCATACCAATCACCTGATTATTTTTCAATTGATTAAGTTAGGAAAATGGTAAAAAAAGTCTCGAAAATAGAAGTTCCATCTTGGGATTACTCTCCATCATTAGAAAGTACTTCGCATATTGTGCTCAAGGAAAAGTATGATCTTTATATTGATGGTAGATGGGTAAAACCCCATTCCGGAAAATATTTTGCTACTGTCAATCCTGCGGACGAACAAAAATTGGCTGATATTGCCTATGGGAATGCTCTAGATGTCGATAAGGCTGTGAAAGCCGCAAGAAAAGCATACAACGAAGTATGGTCAAAAATGCCGGGTTCCGAAAGAGCAAAATACATCTACAGAATTGCGAGATTAATGCAAGAGCGCGCGCGCGAATTTGCTGTTATTGAGACCTTGGATTCTGGTAAGACTATAAGAGAATCAAGGGATATTGATGTTCCTTTAGCGTGCAATCATTTCTTCTATTATGCCGGTTGGGCTGATAAATTAGAATATGCATTCCCAAATCGGAAAATTCAATCTTTAGGGGTAGCTGGTCAGATAATACCATGGAATTTCCCTCTTTTAATGGCGGCATGGAAGATTGCTCCTGCGCTTGCCACAGGAAACACTATTGTTTTAAAACCCGCCGAAACAACCTCGCTTACTGCACTTTTATTAGCAGAAATTATTGACCAATCAGGATTACCTCCGGGAGTGGTAAATATCGTAACAGGGTATGGAGATACAGGTGCTGCAATTGTTAATCATGCGGACGTAGATAAAATTGCATTTACTGGTTCAACAGGTGTTGGAAAGCTTATTCAAAAGGCTCTTGCTGGAACAAGTAAAAAAGTGACATTGGAGTTGGGCGGAAAATCTGCTAATATTATTTTTGATGATGCGCCAATTGATCAGGCAGTAGAAGGTATTGTGAATGGAATATTCTTTAATCAAGGACACGTTTGTTGCGCCGGATCTCGATTATTTGTTCAAGAAAATATTGCAGAACGCGTTGTGGAAAAATTGAAACAGCGAATGGAAACATTGTATCTCGGCAATCCTTTGGATAAAAACACTGACATTGGAGCCATCAATTCGAAGGAACAACTAGTTACAATACTGAAATATATAAAAATTGGTCAAAAGGAAGGCGCTGAAATGTATCAACCGGTTTGCAATATCCCCGCAAAAGGATATTATTGTCCTCCTACTTTATTCATAAATGTTGCTCAATCAAGTTTAATAGCACAAGAAGAGATTTTTGGCCCTGTTCTTACAATACAAACATTTAGAACTGTTGATGAGGTAATTCAGAAGGCCAATAATACACCGTTTGGTTTGGCGGCTGGT
Source organism: Chitinophaga pinensis (assembly GCA_945861175.1). Taxonomy (GTDB): domain Bacteria; phylum Bacteroidota; class Bacteroidia; order Flavobacteriales_D; family Crocinitomicaceae; genus M0103. The sequence goes on from CAMATR010000037.1 coordinate 3,261, forward strand.
GTATGGACTGATAAAGGTTCTAGGATATTTAATTTAACAACTAAATTAAGAGCGGGAGTTATTTGGGCAAATACGTATAATAAATTTGATCCAACTTCTCCATTCGGTGGATATAAAGAAAGTGGTTTTGGCAGAGAAGGTGGTCTACACGGATTGAGCGCTTACCTTAAATAGCAGTATTATGACAAGATTAGAAATTTTAAAGACTTATAAGCTTTTCATAGGAGGACAATTCCCTCGGACAGAGTCTGGAAGATATTACACTTTAAAGAATATCAAAGGATCTACTATCGCGAATATCTGTTTATCTTCTAGAAAGGATGTCAGAAATGCAGTTCAAGCAGCGAGAAAAGCTTTTGGCGGTTGGTCTGAGCGAACCGCGTTTAATAGAGGGCAGATTTTATACCGAATTGCTGAAATGCTTGAAGGCCGGAGGGATCAGTTTATTGCAGAGCTACAATTACAAGGAATTGTTAAGTCGAAGGCTGAGAAAGAAGTGGAAATTGCAATTGACAGAATTGTATATTACGCAGGTTGGTGTGATAAATACAACCAAGTTCTGAGCTCAGTGAATCCTGTTTCGTCATCACATTTTAATTTTTCGGTAAACGAACCAACGGGGGTAGTAGGGGTTTTTGCACCCCAAAACACTTCTTTAATAGGGCTTGTTTCTTTAGTTATTCCCGTCATTTCTGGGGGTAATTCATGTGTGATCCTTGCCTCAGAAGTTTTGCCATTGTGCGCAATTACATTTGCAGAGGTTCTTCATTCATCCGATTTACCGGGCGGTGTGGTTAATATTTTGACCGGAAAAAATAAGGAACTTGCTGATACGTTTTCTTCGCACATGGACATTAATGCGATTGTTTATGGCGGAGATGATTCAACTAGTTTAAAAATGATTAAGGAGAATGCTACTTCAAATGTTAAAAGAGTAGTTGTTCAACAAAAAGATTGGATGAAACCTGATTCACAGGATCTATACATGATCTCTGATACGCAAGAATTGAAAACTACCTGGCATCCAATTGAAAATATTGGAGGTTCTTCTTCGAGTTATTGAGCCAATAAGCTTGGCAAAAAAAAAATCCCTCTTTCCAATTAGGTGAGGGATTTTCAATTTTTTCATCGAATGATTTTATCCAATCAAAGCGACATACCCAGCAGCATCTAATAAATCATCAACTTCAGATGGGTTCGATATTTTCAATTTTATCATCCAACCTTCACCGTATGGGTCAGAATTTACAAGTTCTGGATTTGCTTCTAGATTTGAGTTGAATTCAATAATTTCTCCACTTAAAGGCATAAATAAGTCAGAAACAGTTTTAACAGCTTCAACTGAACCAAAGACCTCCTCTTTTTCAAGTGATTCTCCTTCAGTTTCAATTTCAACATATACGATATCACCAAGTTCACCTTGAGCAAAAGCAGTAATTCCCACAGTTGCAGTATCGCCTTCAATTTTCACCCATTCGTGATCCTTTGTGTATTTTAAATTTTCTTGAACGCTCATTTTTTCAATATTTAAGCAAAAGTAAAATTTTTCCCTTCGTATTGAAACGATTTATCTAATTTCTTCTGCACATTAGTAAAGCAGATTTGAATACTTCGCTCATTTTGCATTAAAAGTTCAAGGCTCTTTTTATTACTTTTACTGCCATATGATAAATCAGGATCAACTAAGAGATATTCTGGGAAGAATTCAAGCAATTGAATCTTATTTGAAGATTAGTGAAAAAAGGGTTCAACTTCAAGAAGAAGAATTGAAAACGCAGGACCCCTCATTTTGGGATGACCCGAAGGCTGCGGAGAATCAAATGAAATCGATTCGTACCCTGAAGTTTTGGATTCAGGCTTATGATAAATTGAAAACTGTATTCGAAGATATTGAAGTACTAATTGAATTTGTTCGAGAAGGGGTGGCTGAAGAAAGCGAAGTTGATGAGCAATTCAAATCATTGCTTGATGAGGTAGAAGAGCTGGAGCTGAAAAATATGCTTTCAGGCGAGGAGGATTCATTAAGTGCTGTTCTTCAAATTACCTCTGGCGCTGGGGGTACTGAAAGTTGTGATTGGGCATCTATGCTGATGCGTATGTACATGATGTGGGGACAAAAAAATGGATTTAAAATCAAAGAACTGAATTATCAAGATGGCGATGTAGCGGGTATAAAGACGGTTACCTTAGAATTTGAAGGAGAATTTGCATTTGGCTATTTGAAAGGAGAAAATGGTGTGCATCGGTTAGTGCGAATTTCTCCATTTGATTCCAATGCAAAAAGACATACCTCTTTCGTTTCAGTATATGTTTATCCTTTGGTAGACGATAATATTGAAATCAATGTTAATCCTGCTGATATAACTTGGGATACTTTTCGTTCAGGCGGTGCCGGTGGGCAAAATGTAAATAAAGTTGAAACAGCCGTTCGTTTGAGGCATGCCCCATCTGGAATTATAATAGAGAATTCAGAGTCGCGCTCGCAATTAGCAAATAAAGAAAAAGCAATGCAGCTTTTGCGTTCTCAATTATATGAGTTGGAGTTGCGAGCACGCTTAGAGAAGCGTAGCGAAATTGAAGCAGGTAAGAAGAAAATAGAATGGGGATCACAAATCAGAAATTACGTGATGCATCCTTATAAATTGGTTAAAGATGTTAGAACAGGCCATGAAACGGGTAATGTTGACGCAGTAATGGATGGTGATATCGGGGGATTCCTTAAAGCTTTTCTCATGATGTATGGGGATTAGTTATTACTACTTCATTGAAAAGTTGGCATAAGGATGAACTTTTTTCTTTCCCCTTCATAATTTAATAGTCAGCTTATTTTCTGAATCGTTAAGTGAAAGTACTTATCATAAAAGCTTCAATTACTTATTTCTGTTTCCATGCTTGGTTGTATTCCTGATTATTAGAATTGTAAATCAATTTTTGTCGACTAGTTAACAAGTTGTTTTGTGTCATGAACGCAAACAATTATGCCATGACAACAAAAACACACTTATTAGCAACACTTATTTTCAGTATACTTTTTTTTGGCTTAAGAGCTCAAGAATCTATTACTTCTCAATCCATTATAGTAAAATTTAAAAGTTCAAATATTTCTACTAATGAAGTATTGGAAAAGCGAAATTTTTTGAATGATTGGAGATTAAAAGGGCAGATCAAAAAATCAGATAATCTCACTTACCATTATGGAGCTAATTTGCTTAGGTTAACTGCTGCGTCTGAAAAGGATCAGCTAGAAATGTTGAATGTTCTCAGAGAAAATAACACCGTAGAGTATGCTGAAATAGATGTGATTGGTAATGCTCATGGGGAAGAAAAGGTGGTGCCAAGCGACAATCAATATTACAAACAATGGGCTTTTCAAAATAATGGAAACATACCATTCACAGCCTCTAAAACAGGCGCTGATATCGAAATGGAAAAAGCATGGAAAATAGAACAAGGTGATAGTAATATTGTGGTAGCTATTCTTGATAGTGGAGTAAAAACAGATCATCCAGAATTCAGCGGTCGCCTTTGGATAAATCATTCAGAGATAGCAGATAATGGAATCGATGACGACAACAATGGATATATAGATGATATTAGAGGGTGGAATTTTGCTGATGGCTCAAACGAAGTGAATGATGATTCTGGACATGGCACAAATATAGCCTCAATTATTGGCGCGAATGGAAATAATGGAATCGGTTTTAGCGGGGTAGATTGGAATTGTAAACTGATGGTTTTGAAAGTTTTAAAAAATGATATTGGTTATTATTCCTGGTGGGTAAGTTCTATCTATTATGCAGTCGATAATGGTGCAAATGTCATCAACATGTCATTGGGTGGTGATGTCGAATCCCAAGCGCTGAATGAAGCGATACAATATGCCCTTGACCGCAATGTTGTAGTTGTTGTTTCAATGGGAAATAAAAATTCAGATAACATTTCATATCCTTCAAATTATCTTGGTGTTATAGCTGTTGGTGCCACAAATCCTGATGACAGTCGCACTACAAGCTTCTTTTGGAGCTCAGTGAGCGGTAGTAATTATGGAGAGCATATATCAGTTGTTGCCCCTGGTAATTTCATATATGGATTGAGTAATAAAAACAATACTGAATTTGACACCTATTTTGGTGGCACTTCTCAGTCTGCTGCATTTGTTTCAGGCTTAGCAAGTTTGTTAATAGCGCAGACACCAACGATCACACATAAAGAGGTCAAAGAGTTAATTGAAAAGACTGCTAATGATCGCGTTGGTGATCAGAAGGAAGATTTAGTTGGAAGGGATAATTATTACGGAAACGGCAGGATAAACGCATATGAGGCTCTTCTTGTGAATGCACCGATACCATTTGAATTAAAGGAGGAAGATTTACTTGTCTTCCCAAATCCTGCAATTGATTTTATTATAGTCCGTTTTCCTTCAGAAACAGAATTGATTCAAGTTTTCAATTCATTTGGTGTGAAAGTTTTGGAACGCAGAAATAATGATGAAATTGAAGACTCAATAATTTTTGATGAAAATGGAGTTTTTTTTGTGCAAGTTTCAGCTCGAGGTCAAAAAGTCTCAAAAAAGGTTGTGCTTTTGTAATTCTGTTATTACCAAATCTAGTAACCATTTACAAAAAAAAATATCCTTTCACATATTTATTCTAAAAATTTACTTTTTCAATAGGCTTTCTATGGGATTCTTTTGACTTAAATTTAGTTTTAAAGGTTATTTTTGTCTTTTTTAACCAATTGAGCGTTTCGCAGGATATATTGGAAGTAAAATAAAATTTTGTCTAAACCAAAATTTTAAAAGTTAATATGAAACCCATAATTGAATTGCTTTTGCATCATATTTTTTGAATCAGCCTTCATACTATTTTGAAATTTGATTAGTTTAATTAAAAAACTCAATACCTTTAATTATTATCCAGTAATATGAAAATATTTATTTCTATTTTATTTTCCCTGTCTACGGCAATCTCACTAGCTGCAAACTATTATGTTAACGATAATAGTGTAGCCGGAGATATTTATTGCTCTGCAGTTGGTAATGATGCCAATGCAGGAACGGCCATTGCACCATTTGGGTCTCTTAAACATACCTTGACAGTTATTTCTGCCGGAGATTTTATTTACTTGGATGCAGGCAGTTATTCAGGTATTACTACAGAATTTGGATTGTCAATTAATCAAGACAATGTTACAATCATTGGAGCTGGAACGAATAATACGTTATTTGTATCAAACAAGAACAAAGGGCAGTTTTTAAAGGTTTTAGCAAACAACTTTAATATTTCTGAATTAACCATAAGAGCGTATGGTTACAACTCTGGTGGCGGAGGTTTTGCTCAAACGATTGAAATTGGTAATGGTGTGACAACCTATTCGGGAATAATATTCACCAATGTGCAATTAGATCAGAATGGGGGAAGTTCAGGCGAATCAGCTGTCCTTGTAAAGTCGAATACTTCTTCAACCTTTAATGGTGGAGGGGCCTCTTGTAATACGGAGACATCAAATTATTCAGGAGCATTTACGATAACCGGCACCAATATTAATATTCTTTTTGAAAATTATGTTTTTGTATTCAACAGCGGTGATTGTTTTGGGGGGAGTGCAGGTGGTTCCATTCGAGTAAAAGCAGGAAATTCAACTCAGAATGTAACTGTAAAAAACTCTTTTTTTTCCGCAAATAACGCATGTTCTAGTACGTTTAATGGAATGGATATGTACATTGAAACTGGTAACGTAAAAGTTTATGACTGCCTTTTTGATAATTCATTATCGAAATATGCATCTGGTACTGCTATCGGCGGGTCTGTAGCAATTAGTGGAAGTCCAACTGTTTATTTTACAAGAAGTAAATTTTCTAATCATGGTCATGCTGGTCCGGGAGGGATGAGAGGGTGCGCTATAGGAAATGATGGGGGTACGGTTGCAATAGATTCATGTTTATTTACTGGTAATGCAGCAAGTAAGGCTGACGATGTGCATTGCGATGCAGGAACTATTACAGCTAGATACTGCACATGGAGTGAGGTTGGGCAGCGGTCACCAGGTACATTTTCTATGTCCTTCAGCGGAGATCCAGTTGTTTTCGAAGGTTCAGTAACAAAAGTCAATACAACTAATTCTACCTATATCCCAAATCCTTCTATACCGAGTTATACGGGTGTTTGCGGAGCTGTAATTATCACTCCTGCATGTATAGACCCAGGCCCTCCAACGGGCATTGCAACACAAACATTCTGTTCGGCTGATAGTCCGACGGTTGCCGACTTGAGTGCAACAGGAACAGGTACAATCACATGGTACGACCAGGCAACGGGTGGCACTGCTTACAACTCAACTGATGCATTGGTTGACGGAGCTCATTACTACGCATCCCAAACCGTGGGTGGATGCGAATCTTCATCACGACTGGATGTAACGGTAACGATCGCAGATCCATCAGCACCAACTGCAACAAGTAGTTCAATTACGGAGTGTGAAGAGTCACCTATTCAGACCTTGGATGCAAAT
>CAMATR010000038.1 GCA_945861175.1 Chitinophaga pinensis
CACCCAGCGGAAAGGCTGAGAGGGTCATAGATTATGGTGATGGAGCATGTGATGCTACCTTCACGATCGCTATCAATGGAAACACCTATGTGATCAATTGATCCGAAAAAGAATTGAACAGCAAAAGAGCCAAAATACCGGCTCTTTTCATTTATTCATGATTAAGTCGAATTAATCTTTCTTTCTAAGATCAAGATTGTATGTCATGCCGATTTGAAGTGTATGATTACGCTCCGCCTGGATTCCATCCTTTTTAACTACATATTGATTCATATAGCCCAATTGAACATTGCATTCATTATTGAATCTCCATCCTAATGCGAAATAAAGACGATTTTGATCCAATATATTCTTACCAATACCCTTTCCAAAACCAAGAAATAACTCATCATAAGCTGCAAGGAAAAGTGTATTATTAGCCAATTCTTTTCTACTCAATGGGACTGTTAGGAAAGCGCGATAACGCACCCGCTGTCTAAAAACATAACTATCCATAAAGTAAACGCCATCCGAATCTTTCACCCAATTTTCTATAAACCGATTTTCTAATCTATAGCGGTGCTGAAAATCAAACCGACCTGCTTTACTTTTTAGAATAAGCTGTTCCCAGATTCTATGTTCATTGGATGCATGAGAAATTGGTTGTTCACCATATTGGTAGGACTTTATCCAACCATAACCAGCGGTTAACTGAGCACCATTTTTAGCATAATAATCAATTCCTAATCGAAGTAATGACTGCTGCCAATCATCAAAGATATCTGCCCTGCGCCATTGGTATTCAGAATGAATTCCCCAGCGTTCAGATAATCTATGATTGCCAAAAAACATAACCCATGAATTGTTTTGAGTTATTATGTCTTTTTGAGCAAAAACATTGCTTATTGATAAAATAACTAGAAGAAAAGCACAAAAAACAAACTCAAGAAATAGCTTTTTCAATTTTCAGCTCTTTAAAAATATACCAACACCTTCAACTAATAATGAATTTCCCAACGTGTTCTTTGAACAGCGTAAAAATCCTTCATACGTTCTGAATGATTTTTAAATTTAAATACTCCTGAATTCAATGCTAAATTCAATTCAAGTTCGGCATTGTTGTAATCACCTTTCCAAGCATATAATTCAGCTAAATTACAGTGAATCATCGCGGTAATTTTATCATTTACTCGTGCCTTATCATCGTACAAATTGCTTTCTTCCAAAATTCCTTTCCACTTTGCAATTGCCTGATCAAGTTTTGGAATAGCCGTTGCACGGTTTTTATCTTTTGAAACAAGTGCCAAAGCTTGTGCTGTTGCTGTATAGGCAGCAGTTACATCGCTGTATTCGTATTGCTTGTATTTTTTCACAGTATAAATCTCCGTTTCTCGCGTCATTTTTACAAAACCAAATTGATCATTAAGTAGCTGGTTGACAGAGCTAAATGCAAAAGATCTTGCTTTTCTCTCCATGTTTTTAAACAATCCTGATTCATTATCAATTTTCCAAACCAAATATTCATAACGACTTGAAAAAGATTTTAGATTCTCATTTTGTAATTCATCCAAAAGAACTTGTTTCAGTAGAACCGTCCCATCTGCAGTAGTTATTGTAATGCCAACCGGTAATATATATTGGTATGAATATTCGTATTTCATTCCTAATCCTAATCCAGATTTACGTTCTATTATTTTATTAGAACGCATTGGATACAAATCAATTAACACAACTAATCCGCCTTCACCCTGCTCAAATCCTTGCAAATTAACTGACTTTTGAAAATCTACATCCGCGATTTCTGTATGCAATTGCAAATTCACAATTGGGTTATAAACTGGAGAATTCGGGTAAATAGGGGCCAATGGCTGTGTAACTGATGTTCCCGCATTAACAGCTTTTTCATATGCTGCCATTTTAGTGTAGTAATCCTTATCTATAAGATCTTTTTTACCTTGCCAGATTGTGTATTCAGTTTGGTATTTTAACAACTCGTCTTTCTGACGTATATCAGCCATTTTTAGACTGTCTTTATTTGCTTCCTTGTATAAATGATTTACAATAGTTTTATAATTTTTTATTGACGAATCCAATTTTTTAAGAGGCAACTGAATATAGGCAAAGCTCACAAAATTGTCATCAACATTTTGAGCATAACTCAAAAATGAAGTAAAAAAAAGAGCAACCGAGATAAAGTATATTTTTTTCATAATCTGATTTTTTTGGACACAATTCAAATATTGGACCAAAAATAACTATTTCAGTGCATTGGCAATATCATTCCAAATATCATCAACATGCTCTAGACCAACAGATAGTCGAACTAATCCATCTGAAATACCAACTTCTTTGCGCTGCTCTGGAGTTAACTTAGAATGTGTCGTCGATGCAGGATGAGTTGCAATGCTTCTGGTATCACCTAAATTGGCAGTCAAGGAAAATATTTCCAACTGATCCAAAAATTTTCGTCCTGCTTCCAACCCGCCTTTCAATTCAAATGAAACAATTCCTCCACCTAAATCCATTTGTTTTTTGGCAATTTCAAATTGCGAGTGACTTTCCAGGAATGGATACTTAACAGAAAGGACATCAGGATGCTGTTCCAATCGTTTTGCTATTTCAAATGCACTTGCTGAATGTCGCTCAATCCTCACAGAAAGAGTTTCAAGTGATTTTGACAATATCCATGCGTTAAATGGACTCAGCGCTGGACCAGTGTGACGTGCAAATGCTTTGATTTTTTCTGTGATTGCATTGGATGATAAAATAACTCCACCAAGCGTTCTACCCTGCCCGTCAATGTATTTTGTTGCTGAATGAATAGCTACATCAGCCCCAAATTCAATGGGACGTTGAATGAATGGCGTCGCAAAACAATTGTCTACTGCAAAAATGACATTCTTCTTTTTACAGATTGCAGCAACTTTCTCCAAATCAATGATGTCTAATCCAGGATTACTTGGCGTTTCGAGGTATAAAATTTTTGTTTCTGGTCGGATGGCATTTTCGAATCCCTGATAATCATAATAATCAACATAGGTCGCTGTAATGCCCCATTTTGGTAAAATTTCTGTGAACAAACGATGTGTTGAACCAAATACCGATCTTCCGGAAACAATGTGATCCCCTGAACTTAAAAGCGCTCCAAAGAATGTAAAAACTGCTGCCATTCCAGACGCTGTTGCCCAACCAGATTCTGCACCTTCAAGAAGAGCCATTTTATCAATAAATTCCTGCACATTCGGATTCGCATAACGCGAATAAATTTCTCCCTGCTTTTCCTCTGCGAACTGCGCACGCATGTCTTCTGCATCTTCAAAAACATAACTAGAAGTCATGTACAAGGGAACAGAGTGCTCTTGGTGGTCAGTTCGTTTATTTTGTGTTCGAATAGCGAGGGTTTCTTTCTTCATCTCCAGTAATTTATACGATTTTTACTTCGTAGGTAATTTTTATTTGGTCACTCAAACTTGCTGAAACCGAACAATATTTATTCTTCGCTAAATCAATAGCTCGTTCTACTTTCACTGGATCAACCTGGTCGTCAAATTCAAAAATCAAACGAATTGACTCAAATGGCGAAGGTGTAGCCTCTAATCTTTTTGCATGAATGCGGATAGCATAGTGTTTTAAATCGATGCGTTGCTTTTTCAAAATGTTAATTACATCTACTGAAATACATCCTGCGAGCGATCCTGCCAACAATTCCATTGGTCTAAAACCTGAATCCTTACCACCTAATGCCGGACTTGCATCCATTCGACATTTTTGTCCCGACTCATTGGTTAATTCCATGCCAAAAAGCGGCTCAATTCTTTCTAAAAGTAATTCCATTAGTGAGGTATTTTTGATTCAACAATGGCCTAAAAAATGCTCCTATCAATCCGATAAGTGGACCAGCAATGTACCAAGTTAAAGGTTCTTTGATTTTTCAGTTAGTTAATTTCTGCAAAGTTAAGTTTGTTTTTCAACAAGACTCCTTGTTCAGACTTTTCAGAGAAGAGTGGTTCTGGCAAAACAATAAGCGATAAATCAGCAGATTTGTTCAAATTAATTCTCTGTAAATCACTGAACTTTACATATCCAGTTTGGTAATTGTATCCTTTGCTTTTAAATGCTTCATCAACTTCAGTAAAAGGGAAATTCTTTACGTTCTCTTCATTTTCCGAACCAACATATACCTTCAAATAGTAGTCTGATATCAATTTTCCTGATTGTTCAGCATCTGATTTGCGGTATTCATAACGGTAATCAAATTGCAATGCAGAAATATCTGAAAGGACAGCACTTGCTGTCGGGTAACTTCCTGCTCCTTTTCCGATAAACAATTGTTTATCCGAGAATAACGCTTCAACAATCACTGCATTAAATTCATCATTCACGCGATAAGCTGAATGCTCAGGTCCAACAAAATGAGGAGCCACAAAACCGGCGATTCCGTCTTCCAGTTTTTCAGCTCTTGAAAATAATTTAATACGATAGCCTTTCTCAAGAGCGTAGTTAACATCTTGAGGTTTCAAATGACGAATGCCGTAATTGTAGACCTCATCTGGTTGAGACAATACACCAAAAGCATGTTTTATTAAGAGCACAAGTTTGTATTTCGAATCAAATCCATCAACATCTAAGGTAGGTTCTGCTTCAGCAAAACCAAGTTCTTGGGCCTTTTTCAAAGCTACTTCATAAGAAACTCCTTGGTTGCTTTGCGTCAGAATATAATTCGTGGTGCCATTTACAATTCCTTGAACCGATGAAAGTGTATCGTTGTTATAATACTCTTCCAAATTTCGGATAATTGGAATTGATCCACCAACAGCTGCTTCATACAACAAAGAAACATTGTTTGCTCGCGATAAAGTGATTAACTCTTCAAAATGTTCAGCAATCAATTTTTTATTTGCCGTAACGACATGTTTACCTGAAGCTAGCGCACTTTTCACTATTTCATATGCTGCTTCACTGTCATTAATTAGCTCTACGACAACATTGGTGTTTGAATCTTTTAAAATAATATCCTTATCAAAATGAATCAACGAGGATGGTGCGTCTCGCTTTTTAGTTGGGTCCTTAACAACGATTGCCGAGATACTTGCATCAAGTAATTTACTTTGATTCAATACGTTATATAATCCGCTACCAACGACACCAAAACCAAAAAGTCCAATGTTTAATTTAATTCTCATTTCTCTGATAGTTTAGTATTTTTTATAGTTTTTCGTTGTGTCAGTTTTTGTTCTCACGCAATAAAAAATCGCTAATTAAATTTGTTAACTGTTTATTTTCGACTAAAAATCCGTCATGACCGAAAATGGAGTAAATTTTTCCAAATTGTGCATTAGGAATATTATTTACAAGAAATTCTTGTTCAGAAATCGGAAACAAAATATCTGTTTCTATTCCTATAACTAATGTCCTCGCTGTAATTTGCTGCAATGCAATTTCTATGGCAGGCCTATTTCTTCCTACATTGTGCGCATCCATTGCTTTTGAAAGTGTCACATACGAATAGGCATTGAATCGATTGGCCAATTTCTCTCCTTGGTATTTCTGATAAGACTGGGCTCTAAAATCATCGATTTTATTTAGTTCAACATCCGTTTGTGTTTGAGCATATCCTTCGTAAGAACGATAACTTAACATTGCAATACTGCGTGCTGTTACTAATCCATTTCTACCTCCATCTTTATTGCCATTTCCGAAAGATTGATCTGACTTAATAGCCAATCGTTGAGATTCATTAAATGCAATTCCAAAAGCAGAATGACGAGCATTTGTAGCAATTAAAACAAGGTTGTCAATAATTGATGGCGCCTCAATTGACCATTCAAGAGCTTGTTGTCCGCCCAGAGATGCCCCTATCAATAAGTGAATGCGCTGAACACCTATATATTCGCGCAGATTTTCATGCGCTCGTGCAAAATCTCGCGGTGTTACAAGCGGAAAATTATCCAAGCTTGGTTGTTCGGCAGTTGGATAGTTGAGTGGCCCAGATGAACCATAGTGCGAGCCTATAATATTGGCACAAACAATAAAATGATCCTTAGAATTGAAAAGATCATCTTCTCCAAAAACACCTCCCCACCAATCAAACACGTCGCTGTTTGCAGTGAGCGCATGACACACCCAAATAACATTGTTCTTTTTTGGATCAAATGTGCCGTAAGTATGGTAGGCGATTTTTAAATCTTTTATTGAATCCCCACACTCTAATAGAAAGTTTTCTGTATGAACATATGTTTGATAATTTGACATGGGACAAATTGCTGCTTAGTTTTGGTAAAGCGAGGGATTCTATGCTAAAAATCCCTCGCAAATTTTGCTTTAAGACAATTTTTCTGAAAGAACTACTTTAGCAGTTTGAATAGCAGAAAAAGCTTTCGCTAGGTCCGCCTTCAAATCATCTATATGCTCTATCCCTGCTGAAAAACGAAGCAATCCCGGAACCACGCCTGTTGAAAGCTGTTCCTCCTTCGTTAATTGCTCATGCGTTGTGGAAGCTGGATGAATAATCAAAGACTTTGAATCGCCAACATTTGCCAAATGAGAGACCAAATCAAGCGCATTCACAAACGAATTAGCTTCTTCCAATCCACCCTTCAACTTAAAACTAAGTACACCACCAAACCCATTCGTTAGGTATTTTTTAGCTGCCGTATAATATTTGGAAGAAGGAAGTCCTGGATAGTTTACATACTCTACTTGAGCATGTTGCTCCAGCCATGTTGCAAGTTCTAATGCGTTATCTATTGTTCTTTGAACACGTAACGATAATGTTTCCAGACCCTGCAATAATAGAAAAGAATTGAAAGGAGAAATAGCTGGACCCCAATCGCGTAAACCTTCTACTCTTGCTCGAATAGCGAAAGCGATGTTCCCAAAAGGACCATTTGTCCCAAAAACATCCCAGAATATTAGTCCATGATAACCCTCAGATGGCTCAGTAAATTGCGAATATTTTCCATTCCCCCAGTTATATGTTCCCGCATCTACAAGTACACCACCGACGCTTGTTCCATGACCTCCTATCCATTTTGTCGCAGAGGCAACGACAACATCTGCCCCATGCTCAATTGGCCTGAAAATATATCCAGCTGCACCAAATGTATTGTCGACGATTAATGGAATATCATAAGTCTTGGCAATTTTGGATATTTTCTCAAAATCAGCAACACTAAATTCAGGATTTCCAATTGCCTCTAAATAAATTGCTTTTGTATTGGAATCGATTCGCTCTTCTATTGATACAGGATCAATTCCATCTGCAAATCGAACCTCAACGCCCAATCGTTTAAATGAAACTTTAAACTGATTGTAAGTTCCGCCATAAAGGTGAGAACTAGTTACAAAATTGTCCCCTGCCTGAAGGATATTGTTCAAAGCAATAAATTGTGCAGCTTGTCCGGACGATACTGCAACTGCTGCAACTCCTCCTTCAAGTGCAGCAATTCGTTTTTCAAAGACATCCGTAGTTGGATTATTCAATCTTGTGTAGATATTACCAAACTCTTTCAAACCAAAAAGATTGGCTGCATGTTCAGAGTTTTTGAAAACGTACGATGAGGTTTGATAAATGGGAACAGCTCTTGAACCAGTTGTTGGATCTGCCTCTTGTCCAGCATGAAGCTGGAGTGTTTCGAAATGTAATTTTTGTGTTGACATTGTTTTTATTTTTTTAAAAGTTAAACGATTTATTTGCGTGTACAGCAACGAGTGTTACCAGGGCCCGAGGTATCTTCGTCCGCTGATAATTGCCAGAAATAGAAGAATTATCAGCACATGATGCAACAGCAGCACATGCGATTCATCAGAAGATTTTCAATAAGGAATGTTGAAATACTGAGGTTTTTTATGCCTCTTGTCAATGGATCAGTTGAAATGTTTTTCTTTTTCATTTTTTTATTTATATTCTTTCGACAACATTGTCGAAATCAGGAATTGGCACCGATTTTCCAATCCGCAGGGGCGGACTTAAAGTTGGTTGCCAGAGGATCATAGAGCCTGTCTCTTACCTCTTCTTTATAAATCATAGATCCACCGCTTGTGGAAATGACAATGCAAATTTGCTAAATTTGATTTCAATTTTCCTAATTTTTTGTAATAAATATTTCCAAAAAATTTTATTGAATAAATATAAATACTTGTGAATAAGTCAATTAGAACTGTTTTATTTTTTATTTTATTTTCTATATCAGCCTATATTATGTGGGCTTTTTACTTGAAAACGATTATTTTGAATAACAAAAAAAGAACAATCGAGCTGAAATCGTTGGAAAAAGTAAAATGTCTCGCGTTATCAAAATGGGAGGGACAGACACCTGGACATACCTACGGTTTTGAATTAGAAATCAATGGTTATTCTAATCGAACCATACTTTTACTATTGGGTCCAAGAAAAAATGGAATGATGGAGCATGTACTTTTAAAAAATGGAACGATTGATTTTGAATACATGCGTGATTGGTATTCCGACTCATGCTATATCTGCTTCCCCTCTGAACCCGGATCGAAAATTAAACTTGATGTATCGTATCGATTTATGGGTGATGCTGGAAGTTCTTTTTAAAAATTCGAACATTCAACCATTCGGACATTCCTCCATCGCTATCTGTGACAAGTGAAAGAAAGTAGTCTTGATCATTTTGACTATCAATTGCTAAAGACTCAACCTTCAACAGAATTGGCTCCTTTTCCTCGGTGATCAAAATCACTTCAGGTTGAATGTGCTTATGAATTTCATTTTCATCAATGTACCCTATAAAACTTCCCAATACTTCGCCGTCATTGACCCAATCGCTTGTGTTTTCGACTGAGCAGGTAAAAATTAATCGTTTATTATTTTCATCAGCTGTGGCACCTGAAAAACCGGCTGTTATCCCATTAATCTCAGGTAAGTCAACAGAACTACTTTTTATTTTTAGCTTCTCCTTTTTATTCTCTAAAAAAGAAATAAAATCTTCTATTTTAAAAGATATCAACTTATTTTTTCCTCGATTAAAAAGATAAATTTTAGCCCCAAGTGTCGCGGCGGCCTCAATGTTCAGCTCCTCTTCATCGATTTTCGCCTCATCCATCAATTGCAGATAGAATACAGATAAGTCGTAGGTTTTAATTTGATGATTTTCGTTCGTGAAGATGCAAATTCCTTTATTTCTTGTAGGCCATTTTGATCCTGAACCAAAAAGAAATAAAGCTGTTTTATCATTCCATTTAAGGGCGCACATCGCTTCCAAGTCGTGCTTTTTGGATTTAGGAATTACGCCATCTACCAATTCATCATCTCGCGTCAATAGATGTTTTTTCAAAATAGTTGAAGAATTACTCATTTGAAAGAGCCAGGGTGAATTATCGCCGATTAAATAATAGACCTCTCCAATCTTTTCAATCCCTGAGGCTGAAGGGACCAAATTAATTATATTACGATCCAACAGTTGAAAACGTAATTTATTTGAAGGATTACAGGAATATGACATTGCGACAAGAGAAAGTAACAAAATGGTAAATCTATATTTGATTAATTTCCAATTCAAACTTTTAAAAATAGAATTTTGTTTCAATTTAATTTAATCCAAAATGCTTTTCAGCCTCCTCTGCTATATAACCGCCGATTGC
>CAMATR010000039.1 GCA_945861175.1 Chitinophaga pinensis
GGAACAATCGTCACATTAGACAATGGCGAAACACTCAAAGCAGCGAATGTTATTTGGTCTGCCGGAATAAAAGGCAACACACTGCGAGGATTGGAATCAGCAAATATTTTACGTAATCGCTACAAAACTGATCGGTACAACCGCATTCAAGGTTTTGAAAATATTTATGCCATTGGTGATATTTCTTACATGGAAACGCCTTTGTATCCGCACGGACATCCACAACTAGCGAATGTTGCCATCAACCAAGGGAAAAACTTGGCAAAAAACCTCTTGGGAAGTACCGAAAACAATATTTGGAAAGAATACGAATACAAAGATTTAGGATCTATGGCTACCATCGGAAAACACAAAGCGGTGGTTGATTTACCAAAATACAAATTCAGCGGCTATTTCGCTTGGTTGATTTGGATGTTCTTGCACCTCATGCTCATTCTTTCTACCCGCAACAAATTGGTCATTTTCTTCAATTGGGCGTGGAGTTACCTCACCAACGATTCCTCATTGCGCTTGATTTTAGATAATAAGGGAAAGAAAATCAACTGATAAAAAATATTTTCGTGTCTTTGGATTTTGATACCGAAAAGTTTATTTTATTCTGATGCCCGACCTCACGATCCTCTTCACCACCTCATTCGCATCGGCTGTTGGAAGCAAACAGGTTCCGTCATAACAAACATAATGCATCAGTTCGGCATTTTCTACTTTGTCATGAGTGATTGGCAAGGTGGAATGCGCTCCCCCCGCGAATAATGCGTTCGGTAAATAATGCAGCTGTAATTGTAGCGCTGACATCGCAGCTTCCTTTCCTGTTACTACCACTTGGTAAGATTCGTTTACCATTTTCATTAATAAACTCGCCCAATTTGAATAACCTGAACCATATTGCTCCATGCCATCATAGATATTGGCAACTTGCTGCTTTGCCATTTCAACAAACCCTTTTTTATCGTAGTAATGACCCAAGTAAAATAAATTCTTAGCCATGACTGAGTTACTTGCTGGAATCACATTGTCATTTAATTCCATTTTACGGGCTATCAACTTAGTAGAATCGGCAGTAAAATAAAACATTTTGCTGTTCTTGTCCTGGAATAGATCCAAAGCAAGTTGATTGAATGAAGCCGCATATTCCATCCATTCTTCGTCAAAGGTTACTTGATACAATTGAATGAACCCATCAATGACATGCGCATAATCCTCCAAAAACGCATCAATATTCGATACGCCTTCTTTGTAATTACGCATCAATTTCCCTTCTTCGGTGCGCTGATATTTTAAGATCCAACGGGCATTTTTCAAAGCTAAATGCAGGAATTCCTCTTCACCAAAGGCAGCATACGCCTGACACAGGCCTTTTAATGTCATCGCATTCCATGAAGTCAAACTTTTATCGTCTGTTCCCGGTCTGACACGATGCGTGCGTTCATCCAATAATTGTTGATTAATTTCTGCCACTTTAGATTCAAATTTATCCAGGGTCCAATTCATTTTCGCTGCAAAAGCCTTATCAGATTCCGTTCGCAAGGGAATGTACTTTTCTTCCTCCCAATAACCGCGGGCATTCAAATTGTAGAAGTCTTTGACCCAAACAAAATCTTCACCTAAAACAGCTTTCATTTCTTTGGGTGTCCAACAATAGAATTTACCTTCTTCACCTTCGCTATCGGCATCCAAAGCCGAATAAAAAGCACACTCTTTGGTGAGCATTTCACGCTGCAACCATTCTACTGTTTGAAAAACAATACGTTTGTACAAAGGTTTTTGAAAATGTTTGTAAGCCAACGAATAAAGATTCAACAATTGTCCATTATCGTACAACATCTTTTCGAAGTGCGGCACTTTCCAAAGCATATCAACGGAATAACGCGTGAATCCGCCTCCCACTTGATCATAAATTCCGCCCATTGCCATTTTGTCGAGTGTTAACTCCACATGCTTCAGCACTTTTTGATTTTCATAATAAACACCATATTCGAGCAGAAATTCATAATTGGATGGCAGAGGGAACTTTGGTGCGCGCGAATCTCCGCCCTCCATGCTGTCAAAACTTCTTGACCAACGCAGCACTAATTCGTGCAACTTCTCCTCAGAAAATACTTCAACCTTTTTTGGTTCGTCGATCAATTCACTAAGAATGATTCCCTCGTGTAAATTCTCAGCATATTCCAATGCTTTTTCACGGTCGTTTTTCCATGTATGTTCAACTGATCGCAAAATTTGCATCCATTGATCCTTTGGAAAATAAGTACCTCCATAAATTGGTCGACCATCAGGTAAGGTAAAACAGTTCAGGGGCCAGCCTCCTCTTTGCGTCATCAATTGCACAGCGGTCATGTATACTTGGTCCACATCCGGGCGTTCTTCTCGATCTACTTTGATACAAATAAAATGCTTGTTCATCAATGCAGCTACATCGTCATCCTCAAAACATTCATGTTCCATCACATGGCACCAATGACAGGCAGAATAGCCCA
Source organism: Chitinophaga pinensis (assembly GCA_945861175.1). Lineage (GTDB taxonomy): Bacteria > Bacteroidota > Bacteroidia > Flavobacteriales_D > Crocinitomicaceae > M0103. The sequence goes on from CAMATR010000039.1 coordinate 2,478, forward strand.
CACTCACCAACACGAGTTTATTTTCACGCTTTGCTAAATCAAATACTTCCTCCGACCAAGGCATCCATTCAACAGGATTGTACGCATGCTGAAGTAAATAGGGAGACGTCTCTTTTATAAGTGCATTGGGCTTTCTTTCCATTTGTTAAAATTACGGAATGTAACAGAACTCTGCTGATGCGTTTTTGGTATATTTATCCCAATGAAATCAATCCTTCTTCTATTCATCTCTTTGCCTATTTATCTATCTGCTCAAATTACTTTCGACAAAGTAAAGCACGACTTTGGAACATTAAATAGCTATGACGACCGTTTTGTAGATTTCAAGTTGACGAATTACGGACCGAAAAAAGGGTATGTACTTATGGTTAAAAAATCTTTGGATGTCGTCTACCCTAACAAGCCTCCAGGAATGGAAAAGGATAGCTCAATTTATCTTCGCTTCCAGGTAAATCCTAGAAAAAAAGGGAAGTTTCAATACGATATTCAGGTCTATACAAGTGATAAAGAGGCGCCCACGCTGATCAAGCTCCAAGGCATTTTAAATGATCTTCCAGCAGAGGGAAATCTATTCACAGCTTGTCCTGATTTTAATTCTAGGCCGGGCGGAAAAGCTTATAATTTTGACCTGACAGTAATTACTATTGACAAAGAAACACGAAAAGAAATCAATGATACTAAAGTTACACTCATCCAAAATGGACAGCCAATCTGGATAGAGCAAACTGACAAACAAGGAAGAATAAACAAAGAAGCAACTTTGGGATTTAGCTATTTTTTTGCCACTCATCCAGCCTACAACAAAACCGAAATTGGAGCATATATTAATTTTCAGCGTAACGAAATAGTTATAGAACTAGAAAAAAATCCATTCATTGAGAATACCTTACCAACTGCAGATCCAAAAGATGACATTTCAGAAGTTTCTCCCGAAGAAGGCTTAAGGCAAGAATTAATAGCAGATGCATCAAAAAGTGATACGAGTGATTTTAGTCAACAACAAAATTTTTCAGAACAAAACTATAAACCCATCAATGTCATCTTTGTATTAGACGTTTCATCCTCAATGAATCAAGGTGATAAAATTGAATTAATGAAGTATACCTTACTACAACTAGTTGATATGCTTCGGTCTTGCGACAACATGGGAATTGTGACTTATTCTGACAATGCACGCGTGTTACTTCCACCTACAACAGGTGCAGATAAAACAAATATAAAAGCCGAAGTGAGCAATTTAAAAGCCTCAGGTTTAACAGCAGGAGGAACTGGAATCAAAATGGGTTACAAGGAAGCAATGAAAAATATCAGTAGTGAATCGCTGAACATTGTTATTGTTGTAACGGATGGTGCCTTTAATAAAGACTCAGAAGATTACAAAAAACAGTTAAAAAAATACAAGAAGAAAGGTGTGTCAATGAGTGTTATAGGGATAAAACTTAAAGATTCAGATCTCTTGAAGATGCTAGAAGTAACTCAGCTAAGCGGTGGTAATGTTATACCGATTAACAACTTAATTGACGCTCAAATTAATCTGGAGCAAGAAATCAAAAACAAGGCTTTCAAATCGCAGTAATTTCCAATGTTTTTTTGAATTTAGCTGACTTGTTTTGTCTAAATTTGTCCGTTACCTAAGACAAACCGAACCTATGACAGAAGAAATAAAAGTACTTGTTGTTGATGATCACGAACTCATTCGTGACGCTTGGATTTCACTTTTAAATGATGCGCCAGGCATCAGAGTGGTAGGAAAATCTGATAATGCTGATGAGGCATACGAATTATCGGTTCAACTCAAGCCAGACATCGTCTTAATGGATATCAATCTGAAAGGAAGTTCTGGTTTTGATGCTGCTCAGAAAATATGTAACAGTCTAGCAAAAACTAGATTAATCGGTTTGACATTGCATGATGAAATCAATTTTGTGAAGCGCTTTCTTTCTGTTGGCGGCAAAGGATATTTAACAAAAAACATAGGTAAATCTGAATTAATTTCAGCTGTTCATTCAGTTTTCAATGGTGATATTTACATTGCTAACGAAATCAAGGATCGATATTTTGCTTCTTTATTGAATGTTGATACCGAAAACACACAGAAAGAATTGACTATGAAAGAAATTGAGATTGTTAAGCACATTTCTGAAGGTCTAACTTCTAAAGAAATTGCAGAAAAACTTTTTCTTTCCCCTCGGACAGTGGAGACGCATCGTCACAATATCCTTAAGAAACTCGGGTTTTCCAATGCTGCACAACTAAGCAGTTGGGCAAAAGACAAAGGTTACCTCTAACTTTATAATGTTTTACTGAGTAAAGGCTGAAGTATCTTTTTCATTTGGTCTTCCATCCATGGTTTACCAATAAATGAAAAAAGTAAATTCTCATTCTGAAGTTCTGCTACTTCTATGTCATTCGCTTGACCTGAAAGTAGAACACAGTTTAAATCGGGATTCAAATTCTTTATTTTCCTTATGAGTTGAGCCCCACTTACTCCTGGCATTTGATAATCAGTCATTAAAAACAAAAGCTCCAAACCATATGATTCGATTTCAATAAGCTTTTCGTCAACTTGTGTCGGGTCTATGATGCTTTCTACAATTGTATTCTCAGAGTTGACTAATTTTTTCATTTGTAAATCAATTAACTGAAGTATAACTGGATCGTCATCAACACAAAGAACAGCAAACTTGAGTTTATTCATTTTAACGAGAGAATTTCGATTAAGTCCTAAAGATAAATAAGTATTCAAAAACAACCCTACTTGGGAAACATAAATTCAAAAGTTGTTAGGCTGTCTGTCGATGTAACGACAATATGTCCATTGTGCTCATTTATGATACGTTTTACTATACTCAATCCCAATCCAGTGCCACTTTGCTTTGCTTTAGTCGTATAAAATTTTTTGAACATATTTTTCAAAACCTCTTCATCGATTTTTGGGCCATTGTTTTGAAAAGAAATTGAATGATATTCAGGTTTTTCAATGTATATGATATTTAACACTCCCCCTCCCTCTAAAGCTTCTATTGAATTTTTAATAATATTTGACCAAAGCTGATACAATTTATTTTCAAATCCCAAGATGTATAAATCGGGGATATCAAAATAAATCTCCACTTTGTTTTGCAATTCGTGAGCAAAAACAGTTAAAATAGTCTGAATATTCGTTTTTAAATTTAGCTTCCTTTGCTCTTCGCTTGAACTGTTTTGAAGATAATTTCTGAGATTGCTCACAACTGATGAAGCTTTATCTCCAGAAGCAATGATTGTGTCGACTAAATTACGAATGGTTTGAATGTGATAGAATAAATCTAGATAATCGAGGGGATTTTCTGAGGCAATTATATGTGCTATCAAATCCTCTTCATCTACTTTAATCCGGGCCTTTATAAATGCAGTAGCCAAAGAATTGGAATCAAGTGATAACGAAGGGAAATTAGTGGTAATATACTCTAAAATACTCGCTGTTTCTTTAATTGACTGAATTCCACCTATAACCATTTTAATCTCTTTTGTCATGGCGCGTTGACAAGCAAAATGCATTTGGTCAGCCGAACACTTCTCAATAACTGATTTAAAAAGATTTTCAAGCACATATCTTATGCTTTCAATACCAACCTTTATTGAACCAAGTGGAGTGTTCATATCGTGCGCAATTCCTGCTGCAATTTCTCCAAGTAAAGCTAATTTGTCATGTTCAGAAAGCATGTTGGTCAATTTGGAATTTTCCCTACTTTTTTCAAAAACTTCAAGTTCCAAATTTTGATTAATTCGTTCTATTTCCTCTTTAGCTGTTGTAAGTTGATTAACTGATTTTATTCTCGATTGAACATTTACTAGTATTTCAGCAAACAACTTCAGTATGAGGATGTCTTGTTCTTCAAATTGCTTTTTCTTAGAAACCGAAGCAAAACCTATAAATCCAACACATTCGTCAACAGATAGCATTGGAATTGCCAAAACGCTTTTAATATCGCGGGCTTGCAACATCTGCTTTAAATTCCCTTCATCTAACACATTAATATCAGGTAAATTGATCAATTCATTTTTAAAATGGTATGCCGTCCATTCAGAAATATCCTCAAAAGGCATATTCTGTAAATCACCAATTTGGTAATCAGCAGGTTCTCTCGACCATTCAAACGCTCTTGAACAAGTCCTAGCCTCATGATTATAATCAAATACAAATGATCTGTCCATTTCAAAAAATTCACCTAATTCATTCAAAGATTCAATTAAAGCATCTTCGAAATATTCAAGTGGAATATTGACAAAGCGATTAGAAATACTGAGCAATAAAACTTGAAATGCAACTGTATTTCTCAATATTTCTTTACTTTTCTTTTCTTCTGTAATATCTTGTTGAACTGATAAAAAACTCAGCACCTCTGACTTTTCATCAAGGACAGGATAAATCAAGGTTTTTACCCAATAGAATAAACCATCCTTTGTCTTGTTGCAAATTTCTCCTGACCAAGAATTGTTCATTTTAATCGTTTGCCAAAAATCAGCCCAGAATGCATTCGAATGAATACCAGAATTTATAATGGAGTGATTCTGACCAATCAATTCTTCCTGAGAATATCCTGTTAAATCAGAAAACCTTTTATTCGCATAACTAATATTTCCTTCAATATCCGTCTCTGTAACTAATGAACTACTATCTATTGCAGAATTCAAAACCTTCATTAAACGATTTGTCCGTAATAATTCGTTTTCGATATGCTTTCGTTTAGATATATCTCTAATTGTGGCGATTGAATAGGGTTCCCCATTCAGCTCTCTGTAAACAACTGTTATCTCAACATGATAATTTTCCTTTGTTACAAAGTGTGTATGAACACCTTCAACTATTCGAATTCCATTGTTTTTAAGGTCTGAAAGGTCATCCTGCCATTGTTGAGGAGTTTGAAAGAAAGACGAAAAATCAAACACCGTAAAATTCTGATATTTATCTGCATGTAATCCTAATCTTTCTCGGGCAACATGGTTCATGTATACCATTCTACCACTTTTATCGGCCACTTGAATCGCCTCTGCATTGCTCTCAAGGATCAACTCTAAAAATACCAACTGATCTGAGGTAATATTCGAATTTCGATTTAATTTAAAATTCTCATTTTCAAAAATTAAGATGTGATAATCATTATTAAATTGCTCATAATCAGCATCTATTTTCTTTCCGTCGTGTAGTTGTAAAACAGGAATAGCTGTTTTTTGGAGGCCTATCAGTTTTAGAAGTAGCTGAAAATCCGTAGCTAAATCGAACTTGAAAACATCCATTAATAAACACTTTTCTCTCAAAGGAATATTAATTGGAAAGCCTGAATCCGCCTTCTGAAAATGGACAATTTCACCTTCATTATTAAAAATCAGGAGTGATTTGTGAATATGTTTTATGAAGGATAAGAAATAACTTGGAAGTGTTTCTTTTTGAGTGTGGTCCATTCTTTCTTTTTCCTTCTAATGACTACTCAGGGAGTATATGAAGCTCGGTTCCTTTGCCCAATTCACTTAATAAACCACCCCGTAATTTTCCAATTTCCATTCTGCTCGCAATATTCGAAATACCCAGACTTCCTTCTACTGCAGATTTATCAAACCCAACTCCATCATCCTTAAGAAGGATTTTCCATTTCCCCGATTCGATTGACGCATTTATCCAAATGCTGTCTGCTTTTGCGTGCTTCAGTGAATTATTAATAAATTCCTGCATAATTCTAAAGATATTGAACTTATCGACACCATAAAAGCTACTTTCAGATATTTCTTTGGATACGACAAACTCACAATGGATACTTTTCAACATTCTTACCCTCTCTGTCAAACTTTTAACTCCATCAATTAATCCTTTATCTAGTTCGGGAGGTAAAAGGGAATAAGAAATATTTTTTATTTCTTTAATTGAATTATTGAGTAAATCAGAATAAGAACTAATGCTCTTTTCCTGAGACTTATCAATATTAAATGATTCAAACCACAACTTTAATAGCACGAGATTCTGCGCTAAACCATCGTGAAGTTCACGCGCAATTATTTTCTTTTCACCCTCTTGAGCATTCGAAATCAACATATATTTTTTCGACTCGAACAAGACTTCATCCGTTTTGTCTATAATAAGTATCACAAACGTATCCTTTTCAGAAAGCATTTTATTTGCTATTAATTCAGCATGAATCAGTTTACCATTTTTTGTTTTATGAATTAGCGTTTTATAAAAAGAATCATTCGTAAATTCTTTTAACAATTCTTTTTGAGTGTTTTGGCAAAAATCTAGCAAGGAAGTTCTCCCGATCTCCGATTTTTCCAATTCATAGAGATTACAAAAAGCATCATTCGCCATCTCAATATCCAAATTGTTTCCTACAACTGTAATGACAGGTAAAGGAGAGGCCTCAAATACACTTCTGAATTTACGTTCAGAGGCTATCACGCGGTTTTGCTGCAAGAATCTTTCGCGACTATATTCAATTGTTTTAGTAAGTAATTTTGAATTTGCATCTCCTTTTAACATATAATCCTGAGCCCCTTCTTTGACCAGCCGGTGAGCTAAGTTTTCATCCTCATTCCCTGTTAAAATTACAATAGCAGAGTAAGAACATATTTTTTTCGCTTTAAAATAGGTGTCAATTCCTGAAGAATCATCGATATTCAAATCAAGCAAAACAATTTCAGGAGAAAAAAACTCTGTTATCTCTATTAGCTCTTCAATAGACTTTACTTGTTGGATGTGGCTGTCTAAATACCCAGCAGCAGAAAGTTGAAAGTGGATTAGTTGACCGAAGAAATAGTCATCCTCAACAATCAATATTTTGGTTTCTTTTGTCATTGGCAATTGACGTGAAAACGGCTAAAATAGGTGGTTTTAGAATTTTCATTACAAATTTATAAAGAATACACGAATAAACCTAGCCACCTACTTAGTGTCAACTTGCGTATTTCTACTTAGTTTTAAAAATTAATTCATTAAAATTCAAAAGAAAGATTCTTAATGCCTTACTTTGTTACACATAATTAAA
>CAMATR010000040.1 GCA_945861175.1 Chitinophaga pinensis
TGATCCGGGCTGGGACGGCAAGGTGAATGGCAAAGAAGAAAAAAGCGGAACTTTTCTTTACACTCTGGAGTACACGCTTATTGATGGTGAAAGCGGAACACTAAGTGGCAATGTAACTTTAATCCGATAAATAATGAAAACGAGACATATTCTTATATTTTCTTTCTTTTTTGCGGTTAACGTTTTAGCGCAACAGGATAAACACCTGAGCATGTGGAATGAAAATCCCTCAAGTCTCAATGCCGCTGCAGTTGGCGTCATGGACGAAGATCTTCGATTATTGGCAAATTATCGAATGCAATGGCTTACATTGGAAGGACAACCTTTCACTACCGGAAATTTTTCATTTGACACAAAAGTCAAAATAAAGAACTCATTTAACACAATTGGTTTCGGAGTTAATTTCACAAATGACCAAACTGGCGATGCAAGAATTATATCAAATGTCATTTCAGTGCCTATCGCTTTTTCAGTAGCACTTGACAGACAAAATTTCGTTTCAGTTGGATTTTCACCAGGATTTTATTCCCAAAGTCTTACTAAGGGAGCACAAACTTGGGATTCGCAGTGGGATGGGTCAAGTTTTGACCAAGGAATTGATAATCAAGAATTAGAATATTATCCATACTCTGCGAGTTCTTTCGATATAGGTGCAGGGATTCATTACAAATATATAGCTGACGAAAATGGCTTTTTAAAAGCGGGAATTTCAATGAACCACTTAAATTCTCCGAATCTGACTTATTTTGGTTCAAATGGTATGTTATTTAAAACTTTCAATGTCATGGTCAGTGGAAGTAAATTCTACCCTCTGAAACAACTAGCTGTTTCACCACAACTATTATTGTCATTTATGGGGCCAAACCACTATTATTTAATAGGTTCATATATTGATCATGAACTATTCGAAAGCTCAGAAAGGACTAATTATGTCCAGCGTTCATTCTTTTCTTATGGTCTTTTCATGCGTTGGAATGATGCTGTAATTGCCTCTTTATGTTATAAAAAAGGTGGCTTAAAAATCGGAGTGAGTTATGATTTCAATTACTCTGCGCTAAGAGGTTATACAAAAACAGTTGGCGCGGCTGAAGTATTATTGAAATATTCTATAATAGCCGATAAAAGAGGTTCTATTCACGACCGGAAGTTCTTCCGTTGGAAAGGTAACGGTTCTCTTTAAAAAAGACTTGAGCATCCTAGACTGTTAGCTAGATTATCAGCTAAATACATAACCTTCCTTTTTTGATATCTCCATTCCACCTGCAATACCGCCGGTGTGTATTACTAAGATTTTCTCATGAATTTCTGAAGTAGCTAGACAATATTCATGTAAAGCGTGAATCATTTTACCTGTATAAATCGGATCAAGAGGAATGCTTGTATCCTTGTAAAATCTTTCCATGAATTGCAGTAATGAAGCATCGTATTTGCCATATCCGCCAAAATGACTTTCATTATGAACATCCACTAAATTTAACAGATTATCTACCCAATCTTCCTCAAAACCAGAGTAAGTAAGTAGTTTTTTCATTTCGCCCAAAGCATCATATCCCTTAAGCACAGGGACAGCTGAAAGTCGCATTCCATTTTTCAAGGATGTCAAAATTCCACAACTAGTTGCAGTGGTCCCTTGAGCTATGAATACACGATCAAAATCAAATCCTGTTTCAAACAGAATTTCCTGGCAACCAATAAGTCCATAATAATTTGCACCACCTTCTGGAACCAAATAATAATTGGGAAATTCAGATTTGTAATACTCAAGAATAATGGATTCGCTGCGTCTAGCATATTCACTTCTACCAACGAATAGAAACTCCATACCGAAGGAATTACATTTATTCAGTAATTCGTTAGAGTTAATTGTTAGTTCTTCTCCCCGCACAATTCCTATAGATTTTAAACCATAATGATCACAGGCTGCCGCTGTAGCAAGAAGGTGATTTGAATATGCTCCACCAAAGGTTATAATACCTTTATTTTTTCTTTGAATAGCGTGTTTAATATTGTATTTTAGCTTCCTCCACTTATTACCCGAAACAAACTCATCAATTAAATCATCTCTCTTAATGAACAATTTTTTATTTGTTTTGTTTATGAAGCCAAGGTGTACTTCTTGTAATACCGATTTTTGTGTGTCAAACATAACTTAACTTAAAGATTATCTGCATTTATAATATGGACAATGAATCTTCGCCATTTTCAAAAAGACCCAATCTAACTGAAGATGATTACTACCTTAGTATCGATGGATATATCATTTTTACTGAAAAATACCATCTTAAAAGAGGCTATTGTTGTAAAAATGGCTGTAAACATTGTCCTTATGGTTTCGATAAAAAGACGGGACAAAACACCAAGCCTCAATAAACACCCTTTTCAGGGAATTTACCTTTAAATTTTCCCATTACTGACTTAATATAATCAATGTCCTTGACTACATCTCCAGTTGGTTGAAACAAACTGTGAAACCCCCCAGTTTTAGTACTATAATCTACGTACGCAATGTAAATTGGGACATTTGCTTTCTGAGCGATATAATAAAATCCTTTTTTCCAATTTGGATTGTAACTTCTAGTTCCTTCGGGTGTGAAAATCATGAATAATTCATCCCTCTCTTCAAAAATACGAACCGCTAAATCGGTAATATTATTATTTTTTTTGCGGTCGACAGGGATACCACCCAATGCCCTTAGTATCCAGCTAACTGGTGGAAAAAAAAGTTCCTTTTTAATCAGTATTTTAGGTTTTACACCGTACATTATAAATGCAAGCCGTCCAAGAATAAAATCCCAATTGGATGTATGAGGGCCAACTACAACAACGCACTTTTTTATACCATTAGGTGTTTGCTTATCAATTTTCCAACCAAATATCCAAAAAATAAACTTAGCCAAATATTTCATAAATCAAAGTTAGCTATTAAACATTTAAGTCTAATTTTGTTTTATGAGCATAAGAAAGGTTTTAGTTTCAATTACGATAGGGATTTTCGCCCTTTTAATTGCATGGATATTACTGTTCACTGCAAAAACCCTACTAGAATCTAACAAAAATAACAACCTAAATTACCTTCCCAAAAACGTAAACTTTGCTATTCGATTGGATGGTCGAGAGCTTGCTGAAAAAACACTTTTTTCGATTTTCATAGAATCCAAAGACGAAACGCTTTTAAAAATGATTCTTGAAAGAATCGAGCAGCAAACTGAAAAAGGAAATGAATTACAGAATTTAGGAATTGACTATATGTCTGATATCGTCTATTTTCAAATAAATATTAAAGGTGCTCCAATCAATGGGATTTTAGTGAACATCAATAATGTAGGTCTCTTAAAAAAAGGCTTTAAAGATACAGAAGTAGCTTTCGCTGTAAAAAAGGATGTTGGCGTCATTCTTTTCAATCCTAAAGAAAATGACCCTTCTCATGAATTCCTCACAAAAACGGCAGAAAATATTCTAAAGAAAGAAAATGCCTTTATTGATCAATATGATATTATCCACCCAAGTTCAGGAACTTTTTTTGAGACCTACTCCAATGGTATTCCATTCGGAGATAAAAAGGATTTTGGAAAAACGAATATCCATTTCGGTTTAGATGATCAAAGTTTATTTATAGATGGGAAAATGAAGATTCTTCCTAATAATTCCAATAAATTAAAAACATTAAAAAATTGTTTAAAACAAAAAGGATTTCATTTTTCAGGTACCGAAGTACCGACTAAATTGAATGATACATTAAATTCTTGGTTGAATCAATTTGGTATTACTCCCCCTATAATTCAATCTTTTTCTTTGAATTATTTCGGAACAAAAATCATTAATCATTCATCTGGCTATTTTATTGTTCCTCAAATTGAACTCTATATCGAATCAAAATACCCGTATGATATTTATAAACTTGTAGGGCGTGAATCTTTGCAGTCGTATTTTGATTTTGAGTTGGATAGCAATATTATACATATTCAGGACGAGAAATTATTTGTACAACAAGTGACCCCAAGCTCTTTCTACATTGGTATCTCGCCTCATCCTTCGATCATCACAATGACTGGAAATGAGTTTATGATCATCAATGGTAGTTTAAAACCACTTTTAGAAATAGAGGGAGGTGGTTTAATGACTTCTTTTCTTGAGATGATACCTCAATTCAGTGCTAGTAAAGCATTGAGTAATCACATCGATGAATTAACCATTCGATTTAGGAAAATATCAGCCAAAAAAGCCCTTTTGCAGGGTCGAATTTTATTTGGTGAAGATTATCACCCAATGAACGAATTAATCACCTTTATGATCAATGGCGAGTTCATGCCCTAATCGCTGGAAATAATCTGGTGCCAATAACATTCTTGAACCATACCAAGAGAACATTTCTCCATCTACTAGTACTATTTTGACTTCAGGAAAGCGTTTTTGAAAAAAAGCCTTGTGTTCCTCCTTAAATGGATAGGGTTCTGAACTTAGAAAAATAAAATCTGGATTAGAATATTCAACATCTTTCAAAGCTGGATAGCGATCAAGATAGCAATAATTCTGAAAGCCAGCTGCATCCAACATTGCATCAATGAATGTATTTTTTCCTGCAAGAAATTCAGGCTCTTTCCAAATAAAATAGAGAACTTTCCTTTCTATTATTGGCTTTTTAAACTCATTGAATTTAGCTAAAATAGATTTTACTAGCAACTTAGATTCGATAGTCTTGAAGGTGATTTCACCGATTGAAATAATCATTTTTAAAGCGTCTTCAAGAGTGGAAATATCACTCATCCAAACAGGAGCAATACTTTCTAAGCTAGAAATATCTTCTGCCGTATTTTCCTCTTTATTGCCAATAATCAAATCTGGGTTAAGGCTCCTGATTAATTCAATATTCAATTGCTTAGTGCCTCCTACCCTCGATTTAGATCTATACCATTTCTCCGGATAAATACAAAATTTTGTAATCCCAATGACTTCCTCATCCAAACCTAAATCAGCCAGTAATTCCGTTTGTGACGGAACAAGCGAAATAATTCTTTTGGGACGCCCAATCAATTCGACATCTCTGAACATTTGATCGATGAAAATCATTTTTAGATTATGACATTGAGGAAATCACATCGTAACGAGTGACAATATGAAAGTTTCCATTTGGCATTTCAACTAAAGCTGCTGGTGTATTCTTATTGATGAGTTTGCACAACTCATCAACATGCGTCGTTGACTTCACAACTGGGAAAGCACCTTTCATCACATTAGAAATTGCTACATCTCGCAATTCAGGTTGGTCAACTAATAATTGATAGACATGGCTATCGTCTAATGAACCGACAAACTTATTATCTCTCAAAACAGGAATCTGAGAGATTCCATATTTGCGCATTTTTGCAATTGCATGAGAAACTAATTCTTCTGCGTATAATGTGACTAGTGGCATATCCTTATGTTTTGCAACTAGTTCGCCTGCTGTTTTAATCTCTTCTTCAAGGAACCCTCTTTCTCTCATCCAATCGTCATTGAAAATCTTACCAATGTAACGGCTTCCATGATCATGAAATAAAACGACTACAACATCATCCTCTTTTATTTCGCTTGACAACTGAAGAAAGCCTTTAATAGCAGCACCAGCTGAGTTTCCAACAAAAATCCCTTCTTCACGGGCTAACCTTCTAGTATAAACTGCTGCATCTTTGTCGGTCACTTTTTCAAATAAATCGATGATGTCAAAATCAACATTCGCAGGCAGAATATCTTCACCAATTCCCTCTGTAATATATGGGTAAATTTCATTTTGATCAAAAATACCTGTCTCCTTGTATTTTTTAAAAACTGAACCATATGTATCAATCCCCCAAATTTTAATGTTTGGATTTTTTTCTTTTAAATACTTGCCTACACCCGAGATTGTTCCTCCCGTTCCAACACCAACAACAAAATGTGTTATTTTACCATCAGTCTGTTCCCAAATTTCTGGTCCAGTTGATTCATAATGAGCTGTTCTATTCGATAAATTATCGTATTGATTTACATACCATGAATTTGGTGTTTCATCAGCCAATCTGCGTGAGACAGAATAGTAAGAGCGTGGATCAGTTGGTTCAACAGCAGTTGGACATACAACGACCTCTGCTCCTACTGCGCGTAAAATATCCATTTTTTCTTTTGACTGCTTATCGTTCAATACGCAAATCAACTTGTATCCCTTTATAATGCATGCCAGGGCTAAACCCATACCTGTATTACCTGAGGTACCTTCAATTATTGTTCCTCCCGGTTTAATTAAGCCTACTTTCTCGGCATCCTCAATCATTTTAACAGCCATCCTATCTTTGACAGAGTTTCCTGGATTTGTTGTTTCTACTTTAGCCAAAATAGTACCTTTCACCCCACTTGTAACTCGGTTTAATTTCACTAATGGTGTGTTTCCAATTGTTTCAAGGATATTATTATAAAATTTCATTCTATTTATTTTTCGTAAAGATAAGTAACCCAAATTCTTTTTCCGAATTAAAGGAATCGCAAAATAATATTTAATTTCGGAATGATTTATTGAAGTCGGATTTTGACTTAAAAACATACTTATGAAACTACTATTATCTACACTATCCATTTTCACAGCTTTATTACTCATTAATTCTTGTGCAGGAACGCGTAACATGCGAGTTAATGTAATGCGTCCATCATTGATAACAATATCTCAAGACATTAAATCAATTGCTGTTTTAAATAGATCTATACCTTCAGGTAAAGTTGCATTAGAAAGTGCACTAACATTAGAGAAACCTGCCCAAGACAAAGACCTGTCTGAAAATTGTTTGCGTGGTTTGACAGATTTATTAACCACAAGTGATCGTTTTATCGTAAAAAAATGTGATAGCACGATGCTTGCTTCAGATCCTAAAAGTTTGAGTTTTGGACAAACATTAGCGTGGAATATTGTTGACAGTTTATGTCTGAAATATGAAGTAGATGCCCTGATGGTTTTAGAATATTTCGATACTGATTTTAGTGTTTTGAATCCAGGTGCTACCGCAGCCAATGCAATTGGTAATGTAATAAATGGAAATCAAGCGTCGGTGCAAGTTAGAGGTACAGCTAAATCGTTCTGTGGTTATCGTGTATATTATCCTAAAACCAAATCAATTTTATATGAAGATCGTTTTGATTACACAAAAACGTGGACACAAAGTTCAACAAATCCAATCGACGCCGTTTCAAAATTAATTAAGAAAAATGATGCATTATATGATGTGAGTTATGAAACAGGTAAAGAATTTGCAATGAATATTATTCCTCTATATTACTGGGAAAATCGTGACATGTACAAAGGTAAAAAAGGTGATTTAGAAAGGGGAGAAAGACAGGCTATTGCAAAAGACTGGGAAGGAGCTCTAAAAACGTGGGCTGAAGTTTATGAAATGAACTACAAATCGAAGATTAAAGCCAAAGCTGCTTTTAATGCCGCATTAGCTTTTGAAGTTCTAGGGAGATTAAACGATGCGCAAATTTGGGTTCAACGAGCATATGTGGAGAATGGAAAAGACGTAGCTAAAAAATATTCTGATATTATCGATTATCGTCTGAGAGAGCAAGCAAAATTAAGAGAACAGACGGGGCAATAAGAATAGTTTATTGCTTTTTGAACAATTTAACTGACATAATTGGAACTACAAATACAACTAATGTAAGCGCAGAAATAAATAGGTCAAAGGCTTCAGACTCGATCCACTCGAATTGCTCTTTGTCATATTGTACTAACAAAGCTGAGCATAATTTTACGCCCAAAATCCCTATTACTATAAATGCTGATTTTTCTATGAAGGGATATTTATCCATTAATACAACAAAATATTTCGCGACATATCTCATTGCTAAAATACCAACGAAAACTCCTATGCATATTACAAAGATATTAGGCGTGTAAGCAACAACAGCAAAAATATTATCAATTGAAAAAACAATATCCATAAACTCAACTGCAATTACTGTTGACCAAAAAATCCCAATCCATCCAACTGTTTTTCTGTAAAGCAGGTTTTTCCTTACTTCTTCCTTCGCTTCAACCTTTGATTTTCGTGTAAAATGACTAAATGCCATCCAAAGCAAATAAAGTCCACCTATTGGTTTTAGCCACCAAATCGAAAGGATTTGTTCTACTAAAACAAGTGCAAGTCCCCTAAAAATATACGCCCCAATAATTCCGTATTTCAAGGCTTGAGACTGTTGCTTTTCAGGAAGGTCCTTAACCATAGTTGCCAATACGGCAGCATTGTCTAAGGAGAGAATAATTTCCAACAATAAAATACCAAGAACTAAAAAAATAGCATGTAGAGGATTTACACTCAACATTTCAAGAAGGTCATTCCACTGATCTGTCATTTTTTGTTATAGAATATGTTGCAAAGATAGTTTTACTTTACTAGAAATCGAAGATGCAATGATAATTCCTTAGTTTTGTATAAATAGCATGGATTTTCAACTCGTTTCAGATTTTCAACCCACAGGAGACCAGCCGGAAGCGATCCGACAATTGGTAGAAGGCTTGAATTCAGACATTCCTGGACAGACACTTTTGGGTGTAACTGGTAGCGGAAAAACGTTCACAATTGCCAATGTCATCCACCAAGTAAAACGACCGACACTCATACTTTCGCACAACAAAACATTAGCAGCACAACTTTATGGGGAATTCAAACAATTCTTCCCCAATAATGCAGTTGAATATTTTGTTTCATACTACGATTACTATCAACCTGAAGCCTATTTACCAGTTACCAATACATACATAGAAAAAGATCTTCAGATAAATGATGAAATTGAGAAATTGCGGCTATCAGCGACTTCCTCTCTACTCTCTGGAAGAAGAGATGTTATTGTGGTGGCATCAGTTTCATGTATCTATGGAATAGGAAATCCAAATGAATTTGCGAATAGCATTATTTCAGTTAAAGTAGGGCAAAATGTTTCCAGAAATAAATTCCTGTTCAAATTAGTTGAAAATCTCTATTCAAGAGCTAATCAAGAATTTAAGCGTGGTATGTTTCGTGTGAAAGGTGATACAGTAGATATTTATCTTGCCTATGCAGACTATGCAATAAGACTCGAATTCTGGGGTGA
>CAMATR010000041.1 GCA_945861175.1 Chitinophaga pinensis
GAAAAAAGTTTATGGAATTGTTCCTGCGGAACGCTACAAGCCTTATGATACAAAAGAATTATTGCGGGCTTTGGTTGATAATTCTGAATTTACAGAATATAAAGCTGATTATGGGAAATCAATCGTTTGTAGCTATGCAAGAATTGATGGATGGAGCGTGGGAATTGTAGCAAATCAGCGAGAAATTATTAAAAGCGCAAAAGGCGAGATGCAATTTGGAGGAGTTATATACTCTGATTCGGCTGATAAAACAGCACGCTTCATCATGAATTGCAATCAGAAAAACATACCACTTGTTTTCTTGCAAGATGTAACTGGTTTTATGGTTGGATCAAAAAGTGAACATGGTGGAATAATTAAGGATGGCGCTAAATTAGTCAATGCAATGGCTAATTCAGTAGTGCCTAAGTTCACCGTTGTTATTGGTAATTCCTATGGAGCAGGAAACTACGCGATGTGCGGGAAAGCTTATGATCCTCGACTAATAGTCGCTTGGCCAACTGCCGAAATCGCGGTAATGAGCGGTGCATCGGCTGCAAAAGTTTTACTTCAAATTGAAGTAGCTTCATTGACAGCGAAAGGTGAAGTGATAACTCCTGATCGTGAAAAAGAACTTTACGATACCATCAAAAATCGTTACGACGAACAAATATCGCCCTACTATGCGGCAAGTCGACTATGGATTGATGCAATAATTGATCCTGCTAAGACGAGAGAGGTCATCTCTATAGGGATTGAAGCTGCAAATCATAAAAAAGCAGAAAAACCATACAATGTAGGTGTTATTCAAACTTAAAAAATGAAATATTCCTGGCAAATCAAACATTACAATGAACTTACAATCAATGAGTTTCATGACTTATTAGCACTTAGAATAAATGTATTTGTTGTTGAACAAAATTGCCCCTATTCTGAACTTGATGGCAAGGATAAAAAATCTTATCACGCTATTGGGAGAGATGGAATGGGCAATATTATAGCAACGGCAAGGATTCTACCAGCAGGTATTAGCTACCCAGAAGTATCAATTGGTCGCGTTGTGAGCTCATCACAATTGCGCGGCGAAGGTCTTGGCCACCTAATCATGAAAGAATGCCACGCTTTTATTGAAGATGAATTTGGAGTAGAAACATCAATACGACTTTCTGCACAAAAACATCTTGTGAAATTTTACGGTCAACATGCTTATGTTTCAACAGGAAAAGAGTATCTAGAGGATGGAATCCCTCATGTAGAAATGCTAAAAAAATAATTAACTATTCATATGAAAATCAGAATATTAATACTATCAGTCGCCTTTATAACTTTAACATCATGTAGGCAGGAAAAAGAAGTGGTTGAAACAGTTGAAACACAAATTATGAACCCAGCAAATGGCGTGGAATCAGAACTTTCAACCATCGATTTATCTTTTATGGATAAATCAATTCGTCTTGAGGATGATTTCTTTCTGTTTTCAAATGGTAGCTGGATTAAAAACAATCCAATTCCACCTTCTGAATCGCGATGGGGAAGTTTCAACGAATTAGAAAATAGCAATAAGAAAAAACTAACCGAAATATTAGAAAATTTTAAAGCTTCTGCTGAAGCCAGTAAAGGTTCTGATGCTCATATTCTTGGTCACTACTATGCTTCTTGTATCGACATGGAAACAAGAAATAAATTGGATCTTGAGCCTATAAGTGGTGAGTTAGAAAAAATCAAGAATTTAAAATCAAAAGGAGATATTATCTCCCTTATTGCAGAGCAGCACGCATATGGTATTAATAGCCTATTCAATTTCGGTGTTGGACAGGATCTAAAAAATGTAAATGGAAATATTAGTTATCTCAAACAAGGAGGTTTAGGCTTACCAAATCGTGATTATTATATATCCGAAAATAAAAAAGAAATTCTAGCGAAATATAAACTGCACATTGCAAGTATGTTTAAGCTTATAGGCTACAATGAGATGGAAGCATCAGCTAAATCTGAAAACATTGTTTCTTTTGAGTCCTCTATAGCAACTGTGATGATGTCCCCCGCTGAGTTGCGCGTACCTGAAAAAACTTACAACAAAAAATCACTCGAAGAGACAGTTAAATTATTTGGTAAAATGGACTTTGAATCCTATCTATCTAGCATTGGAAGTGTGACTTTTGATTCCTTAGTAGTTTCTCAGCCTGATTTCATAAAAAAAATAGGTGATTTACTGGAAAAAGAAAACATTACTATTTGGAAGGATTATTTGACTTGGAAAACACTTCGTCATTATTCAGGTAATCTTTCAGATCGTTTCGTGAACGAAAGTTTTAACTTCTACGGAAAAACGTTGAGCGGAAAAAGCGAAATAAAACCTATAAAAGAACGCGCAATCGATGAAATAACAGGTAAAGATTTCGGTGAACTACTAGGTAAAGCATTTGTAGAAAAGTATTATTCTGAAAATGCTCAAAACCGAATAAATACAATGGTAGATAACTTATTATCAGTATTCTCCGAAAGAATCCAAAATTTGGATTGGATGTCTAATGAAACCAAAAAAGAGGCAAGTAATAAATTAAATTCAATTGGCCGGAAATTAGGCTTTCCTAGTAAGTGGAAAAACTACAGCTCACTTGATTTTTACTCAAATGACTACATTGCTAATGTTAAAAAAGAAAACAATTATTCCTTTAAACTTAATTTAGCAGAACTTAATAGACCGATTGACAAAGACAAATGGAGTATGCCAGCACACATGGTGAATGCTTACTATCATCCTCTTTTAAATGAGATTGCATTCCCCGCTGGGATTATGCAGCCACCTTTCTTCGATGAAAAATCTGAGGATGCTGTAAACTATGGTCGAATTGGAATGGTTATCGGACACGAATTCACGCATGGCTTTGATGACAAAGGTTCGAAGTTTGCTGCCGACGGTTCATTTAAAAATTGGTGGACGGAATCAGACCGAACAAAATTTGACGAAAAGACTGAGATGCTTGGAGAAACGTTCGCAGTATTTTGTCCAATTGAAGGTCATTGTGTTAATCCCAAATTGACTATGGGTGAAAATATTGCAGATTTAGGTGGACTTACAATGGCTTATTATGCTTATGCTTTAACAGATGAATTTAACTCAGGTTCAGTGCGAGAAGGATATACGCCAGCGCAGCGATTTTTCATTTCTTATGCGCAGTTGTGGAAAATCAATTATACTGATGAAGAAATGAAAAATCGAATTGCCAACGACTCTCATTCTCCTGGTATGTACAGAGTAAATGGCCCTTTAAAAAATTGTCCCGAATTTTTTGATGCGTTCGGAATAAAGGAAGGAGCTAAGATGCGGAACTCTCAAGGGAAAATAGCGAGAATTTGGTAGAATGAAAGGAACCAATATTTTGGAAGAACAATTAAATTTTATATTCCTAGTTTAAATAAAAATGGTGATTAAAATTCAAGAAATTAGCTTTCATTAATTCAAACATTTCTTTCTTTAAAGTGTTAAAAAATGGTGGGAAATGAGACAATAATAAAAGTGGAAGGGCTATCGAAGAGTTTCGGAACTTTCGAGGCTGTTAAAGATGTTTCCTTTTCCGTTCAAAGGGGTGATGTGTTTGGATTTCTTGGTCCAAACGGAGCAGGGAAAAGTACCACTATTCGATGTTTATTGTCACTGATATCTCCTGATAAAGGAAGTCTAAGTCTATTTGGGAAATCATTTAACAATAGTCGCAAAGAGATTTTATCGAATATTGGCAGTATTATAGAAAAACCTGATTTCTATCGCTATTTATCCGCAGAAAGAAATCTTGAAATCTTTGCTAGGATTTCAGGCGCGAATGTTTCAAAGAAGGAAATTGATGAAATGCTTGATTTCGTTGGACTCGGAGATCGAGGAAAACACAAGGTTAAAGGGTTCTCTCATGGTATGAAGCAACGATTGGGAATTGCTCAAACACTATTGCATAAGCCTGATTTAATTATATTGGATGAGCCTACTACGGGTTTAGATCCCCAAGGAATTATCGAAATACGAAATTTAATACTTCGTTTAAAAACCGAACAAAACAAAACCATCGTTTTATCTTCACATCAATTATCAGAAATTGAGCTGATTGCAAATAGAATGGTGATTATCAATCAAGGAAAGACAATTATTGAAGGATCAGTAAGTGAATTATTGAATTCACAAGAACTAGTGGTTCGGCTCGAGACAGATAATATAGAATCCACTATGCAACTCGTTCAAGTACATTTTGCTGAAGCAAAAATAAATTCAATTACTTCAGATTCAATAGATCTTTCCATTCATAAAGATAGAGTACCACTTCTTAATAAATTATTGGTAGAAAATAAAATTGGCGTGATGGCTATTGAGCCCAAACGCAAGCTTGAAGATTATTTCATTAAGACAATTTTAGCTTAATTATGTTGGTTAAAAATATTTACAATGAATTTATAAAAATCCTCTCTAAACCGAGGAGTTATCTCGGCATAGGTGCTCTAACTATATTAATTTGTATAATTATTTTTGCCATGAAGGTAGATGGTAATTCTATTGTTTCTTTTGTTACGGCGAGTTTCGAGCAGACGCTAAGCTTCAATGGAAAAGTAATCAATGGAAACCTCATCGCCTTTATAATTTTGCAAATGTTAATTGTTCATATTCCGTTGCTCGTGGCGTTGGTGACAGGTGATTTAATTTCAGGAGAGGCAGCAATGGGCACTATACGAATGTTGGCCACGAAACCAATTTCCAGGACTCAAATCGTATTATCCAAATTTATAGCTGGAGCATTATATACTTTATTCCTAACCATTTGGCTTGGTATATTAGCTCTCGGTCTATCTCACCTGATTTTCGGTAGCGGTGATTTAATAGTTTTAAACAGCGACGGGATTGTAATTCTACCTAATAATGACATTCTATGGAGATACGGTGCTGGTTTTGCAGTAGCTTACTTATCATTGCTAACTGTTTCTTCTTTGTCGATTTGCTTATCAACTTTTGCGGAAAATTCAATAGGTCCAATCGTTTCAACAATGGCGATAATTATTCTGTTTACAATAATTGGTACTCTAGATGTTACTGTATTCGACACCTTAAAGCCATACCTATTCACTACACATATGGCATCATGGCGAAGCTACTTTGAAGATCCTGTGCCATTCGAATCAATTAAACAATCCGTAATCATATTGTTAGTTCACAATATTATTTTTATTTCTGTGTCCATAATAGGATTTAATAGAAAAGACATTACATCATAATGAAAACGCTACTCACTCTCCTAATTTTAACACTCCATTTTGGCGTGTTTTGTCAGACCTCAACTGAATTGTTAAGCAAAGTTGTTTCAAAAATAAACACAGTAAAGGATTATTCTGTAACGGCAAAGGTTTCAGCAAATATTCCTATGATAAAAATATTACCTTCTCAAGCTACGATCTATTTTAAACAAAAAAATAAATTTAAAGTCGTTTCAAAAGGCATTGTTATTCTACCTAAACAAGGATTCACCGATATTAATTCATTTCTAAGTAATTCAAATAAACACCAATCACTTCTCGGAGATACTTCCATAATTAATTCAGTAAAAACACTATTAATTACAGTTATCCCTAATGGAGAAGGAAACGATATAGTCTTGGCCAAACTTTGGGTAGATTATACCAGATTCGTCATCATGAAATCTCAAATTACTTCAATTTCAAATGGAACTATTACTACAACCTACAACTATGGTGATAAGGTTTCATTTGGTCTGCCAAGTAAAATGATTTTTGAGATTGATGTCAAAAAATTTAAATTACCCAAAAGTGTGGCTGCGGATATAAATAAAAAAAAGAACCCCACACCTGATGATAAGGCAAAGAAAGGAACAATTACTATTTCACTTTCTGAGTATGTCGTAAACCAAGGCATAAATGACTCGGTTTTTAGTAAATAGTATTGGTGGTATCTTCTTATGTCTTAATTCATAAGCATTAGGAAAAATAGATTCTTAAAAATTACAGGTTCATTCTAATTAAAACAAAGCTTCAGAAAATCTTTAATTTTTGTCTGGGAATATTCTTTTATGAATTAATTTCATCAATCAACTTTAACTAAGTTTATACTTCCATCCTACTTCAAAAAATTAATCTATGAAGAACCCAGCCGTTGACGAATTCTTGGAGAATGCTAAAAAATGGCAGCAGGAATTGACTTTATTGAGATCCATTGTTTTGGATTGCGCATTAACGGAAGAATTAAAATGGAAACAACCCTGTTACACCTTTCAAAATAAGAATGTCTTAATCATTGGTGGTTTCAAAGAAAATTGTTTCATCAACTTTTTCAAGGGAGCTCTTTTGCAGGACCAAGAAAAATTACTTGTATCACCTGGTGAAAATTCTCAATCAGCCAAGATGATTAAATTCACAAACACAGATCAAATTTCTGAATTAACTCCTATTCTGAAAGCCTATATTTTTGAATCAATTGAAATGGAAAAAGCGGGATTGAAAGTCGAATTAAAAAAGGATGTTGAATTAGTACTAATTGAAGAATTGGAAGAAATATTAAAAAATGATTCCAAATTAAACGAGGCTTTCAAAGCATTGACACCGGGTAGACAAAGAGCCTATAACATTTTCTTCTCAGGAGCGAAACAGGCTTCCACTCGTATCTCAAGAATTGAGAACTACAAACAACGCATTCTAAGTGGAAAAGGATTCAACGATTGCACTTGCGGAGTGTCGAAACGAATGCCCAAATGCGATGGATCGCATAAAAATTTAAAATAACAGAAATTACACTATTTAAAGTTCAGAATCTGCATATCGTATGAATCTATTGTGCTATTTTTTGTGCGCTAGCCCTGCCTAATTCCTTTAATAAGCGAACATGGGATGCGATGCCACCAAAAAAGGAGGTTTGACTCACCCTCCACCCTTTTTGATGAATCTCTTTGTAAATTACTTTATTCATTTTTCTGTAGTAGAAATGATGGACACCTGGAAAAAGGTGATGTGATTCATTGTGATTTTTTTTATAAAACGATAAAATTACTAAGAACATGAAGTTTAAAATAAAAAAACCGACTTGTTACAGTCGGTTTCTTGTTTTAGTTCAGAATCAGAAGAACCTTGTCCTTCTTCGTTTTTTTTACCTCAACCGAGCGACTGTAATTCAGAAGCGTTTTTAAGGTTTTGGCACTTGGTCCAATTTTCAACTCCTCGGACGGAGCAATGATTTCAATGTACTTTTTAAACATAGGCAAAGATCGTTTGACTAAAAACGAACTAGCTTAGATTTTATTTTATTTCTTAAAAAATTAATATGAACCCAACCATCTTCGAATAAACCATTCTAAACTAAGAAGAAATAACAATAGAAAAAACAGCACTTTGTAATCAAGCAATTCGTTGAAAACCTTTTCTTCATATGAGATACTTGCAATATCATCTCTCGACTTAATATTGTCAATGACTTTTTGATAATTCCTTAAAAAATTAAAATTACCTTTTGATTTTGACGCTATTTGCCTTAAAACTTGCCGATTTGAATAAGTGTCTATACTTTCCAAAACAACATCCTCCACTACAAATACGCCGCTTTTTTTGTGTATTTTCCCACCGTAGCTTACTGAAGCCTGCCAACTATATTTACCACTATTTAACTGTCCTAAAGAGAGTTTGTACATCTCTCCACTTTTCGCAAAATCACGTTTGAACGTTTTGCCACTTTCATTTGTAACAGAAATAGAGAGAACTGGCTTCGTTATTTTCTCCATCGATTCATTATAAAAAGTGGCATTAATCAATACTTCCTCATCTTTTGTGAATCTTTTAGGGAAACTAACATGCAGTGCAGATTTGTTTTGCTTAACTAGAAGGTATTGCGTTGACTTCTGAATCAATTCATTGAAATTATCAAAAGAACCATTCCTAACAAAATCATTTACACGCCACTTCCAAATCCCTTCACCAAATATGACACCATATTTTAAGCCATCCCTCTTGTTAAAGTAAAGCAATGGGTCTTTTTTTAATATTGGCCCGACTTTCTGATTTATGGCAATTTCCACCCCACCAGCGAGCTTCAATTCTCCAAATTTTGTTTTCAATGGCGGAAAAAATAAGACCGCTTTTTTTAATTCTTCACTGACTTCAAACTGTTGAAAAGATTCATTCCAACCACCTTGCGTTTCGTCAAATTGACTGGAACCGCTGATGTTCGTTCCGATATTTAATTTAGCAATAGCAGCCGAGGATGAGTTTGGTCCAATACAGTAGAGAATAGGAATCTTTTTTTCGAGTAACAGAGAATTGACGGCAGGGTCAAAATCAACCCCAGGTTCATGCCAAAGCACCATGTCCACTTTTTTCAAATTACGGTCCCAATCGTTTAATAATTGAGACGTAACTTCCAAATTTTCATCTTGTTCGATTGTTTGTTTTAAAGCTGCAATATCAGGATGCGGAGCACCCGATAAGACAAGTACCTTGCTTCGCGAATCAATTACTTCAACATAAAAAACACGTGAATTATTTTTATAATTATACTCATTCGATTCCTGAGTTAAACTTATCTCATAGGTTTGAAATCCAACACGATCAGCATCAAGAAGAAACGTTACATGTTCAAAATCTCGCTTTCCATTTTTGTAGGTTATGCTTTGCGATTGAAGAACTCTCCCATCTCTTGATATTGAAACAAGAGACGTCCCCTTGCCCATTTTTATTGCCTCAATGTCCACATCAACCGGAAATTTATTCTTCAAAAATGTCATGTCATTGGCCGCTACATTTTTTATGTAATGATCTCTTTTGGGAATTGTATCACCAACAGCAAGTGTGAAAATCGGAGTTAGACTTATTTTCTCAGCTTCATAAATCGGATTAGAACCTACATTGAAATTTCCATCTGACACAAAAATCACAGCTCCAACATTACGATTATAATAATCTGTGTTTATTTTATCAAAACCTTTGGACAAA
>CAMATR010000042.1 GCA_945861175.1 Chitinophaga pinensis
GGATTCAATCCTTTAGCTTCAAAAATAACATTACCCCATCTGTTAAGAATAACTAATTCAATACCCGCAGAATTTTCAGTATTTAAGAAAAAGAAATCATTTGAATTATCACCATTTGGTGAAAAAACATTTGGCGCTTCAACTGTTGGTATGGGGTACTGACAAGCTCCATTATCGATTGTTGCTGATGGATTAAAGTTCAATGCATTAGGATCAGTGCATCCGCAAGCACCCACATAGATAGACGCATAAGCAGTATCTGCGCATTGAGAGCCTTGCATTGCAACTAGCATAACTGTTGTGCTCGTTTCATAGATTTGAGATTGCGGGCTGGTCGCATTTGTATTTAAGGTCTGCCCATTCCCAAAATCCCATGAATAACTATCAGCATTTTCACTTGTATTTGTTATTACTACTGGAAGAGGACCACAACCGTTGTCGGGCGTAACTGCTAGGATGGCATTTGGTGGGTTGAGTATGTCCACAAATACACTGTCTATTTCTATGCAAATATTGTCTTGAATAGTAAAATAATACCAACCTGAAGATAGTTCTTCCCAAACTGTTGCATCAATCGAATTTGGATTGTTAGGCCCTGGTCCTGACCATGTATTTAAAGGAACTCCTGAAGAACCACTTGTGATAGCCGAAACCCATCCTGTTGGTTCGCAGGTAGATGGGCCGGAAAGAAGGGTGTCAATGGTTAAAGTTTGATTAATTTGAACGGTTAATGTGTCCGTATAGGTGTGGTTACATTGGTCTGTCATTGTAACATAATAATCTACTGAACCATACAAGTCCCCTGACACATATACTGGGCTACCGACCTCACCATTACTCCAAGTTAGGGTTATATCACCGATTCCTCCCGACGGAATAGCGGTAACTAAAACTGAATCTTCTTTGCATTGAATAATAGTGTCTTGCTCAAGAATACTTAATATTGGGTCGTCTAAAATCCAAATTAAGCCTGTTGAAACAATTGTGTCGCCACAGGCATTTAGAGCATAAACGTAAATAGTAATTAGCTCCGCCCCTTCATTTATTCCATCATCTGTAGGGTTGATAGTTAAAATGACACTGTCTTCTCCCACTTGAAAGGTAACTGGACTTGAAATCGTGTTGAAATCAGTCCCCATTGTCGCGTTACCAGCCAACTCAAATTCAACACTTAAGATATTATCAGTTTGCCAACTTGGTCTACTGAAAATAATATCGGCACTTGAACAACCTTCATAGATTGAGGTGTCCCCTGAGGCAGTGGCAACTGCTATTTCAACCCCAGATGAAGAGAAACTGCCTCCTTCTAAGAATACACCGGAGTCAAGGTAATCGTCTTGACAATCTGCAATAGCAAATTTGAAATGGTACGATTGACCGCAGATAACTGCAAACTTAATGGCTATTGGGATGGTAAATCCATTGAAAGAATGACCAACAGGATTTCCGATATAATATTCTGGATTCATTCCAGGGTGAATTGTTGAGATGGTAATCGGCTCAGTTGTTCCCGGCACTATAGCAAGATTTTCTGCGTTATAAGCCCCCCCGGCCGGATTCGGACCTGTTAAATAGAAACCAAAAACATCATTAAAAACGGTATTAACGTAAGTCAGGTATTCTTCAGAAGCAAAAACAAAATTAAAGTTGACACTGTCCCCTGATGGGATAAAATCAAATTCTAATACAGCTGCATCATTGGTTGAAGTTATCGAACCTGCTGCGGGATTTGAAGTAACGGATTGGGCGGTAGCCAAAAGATTGGCATCTCCTGGACCATTGAATTGGCCCGTATTAGGTTCATTTGGTGGGACAATATCTGTTACGTAACCAGAAGACATAACTACGCCATAGGGTATGCCGATATTTGCTGAGTTACCATTAAAATAAGCTATTTGGCCATTGTTTCCAATAAAAGTAATATTGGAAACCGTTACACCCGTTCCTACTAGGTAATTCGTTACTAATTGAGTTGGTGTAAAAGCATTATTGACAACTATTTGACCAAAAGCGGCTTGGATTGCAAATGTAAGAGTAAAAAGTGCTGTTTTAAAAATCTTCATCGTTGAGATATCTATATTTGAAAGACTGACGTGGTTTCAAATTGGTTGCATGAAAATGGATAAAAAAGTGCCATTATCCTATTTTTTTAATGAAATATTACCAATTTTGAATGCGTTTAAAGTAATCTTTCACAGAATGACTGAATCACAAAATTTTATCAAAGAAAATAAAGAACGATTTTTAAAAGAATTAATGGATTTATTGCGAATACCATCTGTATCAGCGGATCCACATTTTTCTAAAGATGTTCATGCAACAGCTGCATTAGTGGCGACTCACTTGCGTTCGATTGGAATAGATCAAGTAGAAGTATGCGAAACGAAAGGCTATCCAATCGTTTACGGAGAAAAAGTGGTGGATGCGAAATTGCCAACTGTTTTGGTGTATGGTCATTACGATGTGCAGCCAGCTGATCCAATTGACCTATGGACCTCTCCACCATTTGAACCGGTTATTAAAAAAACAGAGATTCATCCTGAAGGAGCAATTTTTGCGCGAGGAGCATGTGATGACAAAGGCCAGATGTTTATGCATGTAAAGGCCGTTGAGGCAATGATTAAATCAAACGAGCTTCCTTGTAATGTGAAGTTTATGATTGAAGGTGAGGAGGAAGTTGGAAGTGAAAATCTGGGGATTTTTGTCAAAGAAAATGTAGATAAATTGAAGGCAGATATTGTCTTGGTTTCAGATACAGGCATGCTGGCAAACGATGTCCCTTCAATTACCACAGGTCTGCGCGGTTTGAGTTATGTAGAAGTTGAAGTAACTGGTCCTAATCGCGATTTGCATTCAGGTTTGTATGGCGGCTGTGTTGCTAATCCGATCAATATTTTAGCAAAAATGATTGCTTTATTGCATAATGAAAAAAATCAAATTACGATACCTGGATTTTATGACAAAGTCATCGAATTATCGGAGGAAGAGCGCGCTGAAATGGCAAAAGCACCTTTTTCGCATGCCAACTATTGCAAGGCATTAGATATTACTGATGTTATGGGGGAGAATGGTTATTCAACCCCGGAAAGAGGTTCTATTCGTCCAACACTTGACGTCAATGGAATTTGGGGAGGTTATACAGGCGAAGGAGCAAAAACGGTCATTTCATCAAAAGCGTATGCTAAAATTTCCATGCGCTTAGTGCCAGATCAAGATCCTGTTGAAATTACTGAACTCTTTCAAAAACATTTTGAATCCATCGGTCCAGCGGGTGTGAAGGTGAAAGTGACTCCTCACCATGGTGGTGAAGCGGCTGTAACACCTATTGATTCAATCGGATACAAGGCTGCCTCGATGGCGTATGAAAAAACGTTTGGGGTAAAAGCTATTCCAGTGAGAAGTGGTGGCAGCATTCCTATTGTAGCAATGTTCGAAAAAGTACTAGGTTTAAAAACAATCTTAATGGGGTTCGGATTGGACAGCGATGCAATTCATTCGCCCAATGAACACTATGGCTTGTTTAATTACTATCGTGGGATTGAAACAATTCCTTATTTCTATAAGTATTTCACTGAACTTTCAAATAAAAAATAATGCAAAGAATCAGTCTTTTTTATATTGTCGGGTTTTTATTTATGGTGTCTTGTACATCGTTTAAAAATCCTGAATTCAGAAAATCTGAAGGTTTAAAATCCATCAAAATAGATAAACGCGAAATGAGTTTTGAGCTGAATGCCCTTATGTATAATCCAAATAGATATGCATTAAAAATTAAACCCTCTCACGTAGATTTTTTTTTAGAAAGTCAAAAAATCGGGATTATTTATCTTACTAATAAAGTAAAGATTCGAGCTTTAAAAGAAGAAAATCTTCATTTTGAAATAAAAGCGGCTTTAGAAGATGGAGCTTTGTTCAAAGTTATCCCTTACATAAATCGGGACTCAGTTTCAATTCAATTGAGGGGGCAAATCAAAGGAAGTATTTTGGGGTTTTCTAAAAAAGTTAAAATTGACGAGACGAGAATGGTTCCCGGAAAATCATTGAAGTTTGGTCTTGGGGAAAATTGATTATTCTTCGATATAAATCCGATGCACACGCTTTGATATTCCCGTCATAACTTCATAGGGAATGGTATCCATTTGCAGGGCCAAATCCTCGATTGATTGGTGTTCTCCAATAATTTCGACTCTTTCTCCTTCTTTGACAGAAAGTTTCCCCAAATCCACAAGTATCATGTCCATACACACTCTACCTATAACGCTGCATGGGATTCCTTGAATGTAGACCTTGCCTTTTCCGTTGCTTAAATTGCGGCTGTAACCATCGGCATAACCAACAGGTATGATTGCAATCGTCGTCTCACATTCAGCAATAAATGAGCGGCTATAGCCAACACTTTCTCCCTTTTTTACTTTTTTTATCTGTGAAACAACGCTGTACCAGCTAATCGCGTGTCTTAATTTTTGTTTTATTTGAGGATGACCACTTACACCATACATTCCGATACCAAGTCGAACCATACTCATTTGAGCACTTGCATAATTTGCAATTCCTTCTGAGTTCAGAATATGAGCGTCAAAGGAATAGTTAAGTTGATCTTGAAAGAATTGTGCAGCTTCTATAAATCGTTGAAGTTGGTGTTCTGTAAATCTTTTGTCTCTTCGGTTATCTGATTCTGCTAGATGAGAATAAACTGATTTAACAACAATTTCAGGCTGAGCATTCAGCATTTCGGCAATTTGTGTCAGTTCATTATTCTCTATCCCAAGACGCTTCATTCCAGTTTCAATTTTTAAATGAACAGGGTAAGCAGTTTTTCTTTTGAGGATTAGTTCCTTTATAAAAAGATCCAATTGAAATGGCGAATAAATAGCTGGTTCCAGGTCGAAATCGATACAATCTTCGAATCCATCTTCTTCGGCATTTAGAACTAGAATTGGAAGTTTTACCCCAGCCTTTCGCAATTCGACCCCCTCATCCGCATAAGCAACACCTAAATAGTCTATTCCCTGTTGTTCGAGGTATTTTGCAATTTCTTCTGAACCGGAGCCATAAGATTGTGCTTTAACCATTGCTAGAATTTTAGTGGATGGGTGCAAAATACTTTTAAATACAGTCAAATTATTCCGTATTGCGGTCAAATTGATTTCGAGATATGTTTTATGTTTTTTTAATCTGAATTGACTTGCAAGTTGCTGCATGTCCGCTTTTCTGGTCCCCTTTAGTAAGATGGTAGCATTTTCTATATCCAGCTGTATTTTTTCATTCGCACCAATCACGTGTATTTGATCAGGATTGAAATTTTTCACAATAGCGGTGATATCGTCTTTGCGATGTGCATTTTCTTTGTCAAGGCCCACTATTACGATTCTGTTTTTACCGTTCGCTATTTTCAATTGATATTCCAGCGAATAACGAAGAGCATCTAGATCGAGGTTGTAAGTGTCATTTATAATTGTGCAGTTGTTTTTTCCTTCAAACGTTTCTAATCGGAGCGCTAGTCTTGGCAGCGAGGCTATTTTTTCTATAAAAACCGCATCGGCAGTCACAAATTCTTTTGCAGAAGCGATGGCCAGTAATGCATTTTTTTGACTTACCCTGTCTGGAAATGGTAAGGATTCTAATTCGCGTTTATATAATTCAGGCTTTACTTGATGTCCACAAATTGTTTCAAATTGGGAGGCGGCAAGTTGAAGATCATTTAGCATCCACGTCTTAGTGACTCCCTTAAAAAGTTGAAGTTTTTCCTGTAAATGTTGGTCTGTGGTTTTAAAATTTTCAGAATGACTGCACCCCAATGTTGTAAAAACGCCATGTGTTGGTTGAATCATTTTCCACAATCGTATCATTTCTCCTGGTTTCGAAATTCCAGCTTCGATGATAGCTAATTGATGTCCTTCATTCATTTCCAGAAGAGAAAGGGCGACTCCGAGTTGGGAGTTGTAGCTTTTAGGGCTGCGAATTACTTTCATTGCTGGACTCAATAAATGATAGATCCATTCTTTGACTATGGTTTTACCCGCGGTCCCTGTTATTGCAATAACAGGATAGTTGAATTTTCTTCTATGAAAAGCCGCCATGGCATGAAGTGCACCCATGACATCTTGAACCTTCAGAAATTGAGCATCATTGAATGTCTTAGTGTCAATTTCCTTAGAAATAATGAAGGCACGAACACCTTTTTTGTAGGCATCTGAAATGAAATTATGCCCGTCTTGGAACTCTCCTGAAAGGGCTAAAAAGACGACATTTTTGCCATCTGCAATTTTTCTTGAGTCAAATGCAATAGAAGAAAACTGACCAATTAATCGAGTTCCGAGTGCTTCTGCGTTGACAATCTTAATCAGTTCGTCGTATGAAATATCAAGTTTCAATGTGCTAATTTGTTATAACACGTACGACAAAGGGGTTTGTATTTTTCAATAGCTCCAACCAAAACCTGGTCAGTTTCACTTGCCGTTCGTTGCGAAAACTGAGCTAAATTACCACAAGAAACGCAAATAGCGTGAACCTTTGTAACATATTCTGCAATAGCCATTAATTGTGGCATTGGACCAAAGGGAGTTCCTTTGTAATCCATATCTAATCCTGCTAAGATTACACGCACTCCTTTCATGGCAAGTTGATTCGCAACATCAACGATTTGGTCATCGAAAAACTGCGCCTCGTCAATAGCAACAATCTGTTCATTTGACCATAAGTCCAAAATAGCTTTTGAATTTGCTACAACTTGTGCCTTAAGGCTGCTGCCTTGGTGACTTACAACATTATCTATGTGATAGCGGTTATCTATAAATGGTTTTACAAGAAGTAAAGGTTGGTTCGCAAATTCAGCTCGTTTTAAGCGACGAATTAATTCTTCTGTTTTTCCAGAAAACATTGATCCACAAACGACTTCAATCCATCCATTTTGTCTTTCTACTGCAGGAAATTGTTCTAAAAACATGTGCTTTTTGATTTAAAGGTTATCAACATGCATTGGAAGAGAAAATTCTTTACTTCTCTATACGTTTTATAGTTTTGCTTGGTAACTTTACATACCGAAAGTCGTTATTTTGAAGTTTTTCTCAAAGACAAGGTTAGCAACTTAGGTAGAATGTTGAAAAAATGATTTAAAACCAACCATGGCGATGCAACAAAAACTGGAAAAGACAATGAAGGGAATAGAGGTAGCTATATCAAAATTGACAAATGGCTCCCTAACAATCGAGGACATGGATGCATTGGTTAATAATGCACATTCACTCTATGAAACATCTTTGATTCTGCGCTATAAAGCATATGAAACGAAAGTTTTTGGATCTGTTGAAAGTCAAGAATTAGCACCAACAATTCAGGAGATAGATAAAACTTCCTATAGTGACCAGATAATTCCAAGGATAGAAGAACCTGAGCTTCCACAAATAGAATTCAGTTTATTTGATGTTGCAGACGAAACGGAAAACCACGAAGTGGAGCATGCAGTAGAACAGGAAGAAGAGTCAATAGAAGCACCTCAGATTGAAGAGGTATGGGTTATTAATGAAACCATCGTCGAAGTTGAAAACGAAATAAATGAACAGGAATCAGAGATTGAAGCAACTTTCGACATGGAAAAGTCAGGTTCTCATGAAATAGGAGCCAAAGACGAGTTCATGGAGAAATTCAATGCTATTGATCCTTCAATTGCCAATCAGATTGCGATGTCTCGACTAGATACCTTAATCGGTTCATTTGGATTAAACGAGCGTTTACAATTTATCAATGAGCTTTTTGATGGTTCAAGCGAGGAATTTTCCGAAGCAATTAAAACAATTGATTCTTTGCCAGGTCAGCATGAGGCATTGTCTAGAGCCTCCTCTTTGGCTACCCAATATAATTGGGATAAAGACAGTGAAACAGTCGAGGATTTTGTTTTGAAGATTAAACGTCGCCATGCCTAAATGGCTTTTGCTTTTTGGTATTTTATTAAGTAATTTACTTATTGGTCAATCCAATGATGTAAGAAGAATCACGGAAGAACTTTGTTCCTCAAGATTAAGCGGAAGGGGATATGTTCTAAAAGGAGATTCTTTGGCTTCTGAATTTATTGCTAAAGAGTTTGAGAAGCTTGGTCTAAAAAAAAAGAAGCAAACTTATTTTCAATCTTTTTATCACGATGTCAATACTTTTCCAGGGGCATTGACTCTTGTTTTAGGTAGTGATACTCTCCTGCCAGGGGTTGATTATTTGGTAGATCCATCTTGTCCTAGCTTCAAAGGCATATTAAAGCC
Organism: Chitinophaga pinensis; assembly: GCA_945861175.1. Classification (GTDB taxonomy): domain Bacteria; phylum Bacteroidota; class Bacteroidia; order Flavobacteriales_D; family Crocinitomicaceae; genus M0103. The sequence goes on from CAMATR010000042.1 coordinate 8,253, forward strand.
AAAGTTGTTAAATTATAAAAAGGCGCTGAATCAGGAGTATCTTCAAAATTTATTGATAGCTCTTTTAAAAGATAAAGTTTACAATTCTATAGTCTTGGATTATAGAAATTGTCCAAATGATACCTTGAAACAATTGGTTGGCTTGACTCAAACACTTGCTGGAGTATTGCCGGTTTTCGAATGGACAGATAAAAAATTGACATGGTCAGTTTCATCAGAACAGTTAAATCACCCCCTGATTCAGGTTCATTCAAGTGTTGAGTTTTCAGCTGATAATCAAATAAATGTAAACATCGATGCTGCTCTCCATAGAAACTATCAATCCAGGAATGTAATAGGGTATCTACCAGCGACTAAAAGGGCAAAAAAAACAATCATTGTATCTGCGCATTATGATCATCTAGGACGAATGGGTGCGGCAACTTATTTTCCCGGAGGGAATGACAATGCAAGTGGCACCGCCACCATGATCGAAATGGCCAAACAATTGAGTGGAATGGCTCGGAAATACAACTATTTATTTATTTCTTTTGCAGGCGAAGAAGCTGGATTGGTTGGGTCAAAGTATTATGTTGAACATCCAATTATTCCCCTACCGAAAACACGATTTGTATTGAATTTAGACATTATGGG
>CAMATR010000043.1 GCA_945861175.1 Chitinophaga pinensis
CTACGGGGTTGTAATGGATAAATTCTTTCATTACTAGTTTCACGTAACTCCAAAAACCTCTTTTATGGTATTTGTCATATTTCTTTGCAATAACTGCGTCAAAACCATAACCTCCTATCCCGAGAAATGCTTTGTCATTGACAACAACAGTGTCCATTCGCAAAAAAACATCTTTATTGATACATTTTATGGCTTCTCCAAGATCCATAGAAATACCGAGGTGCCTTGCTAAACCATTTCCTGATCCACAAGGTAAGATAGCTAATTTCGTTTGAGTGCCTATGAGCGCTGTTCCAACTTCGTGCACAGAGCCATCACCCCCAACTGCACAAACAATATCTATGGCTTCAAGACTCGCTTCGTATGCTATTTCTTTGGCATGTTTTCGGTATTCAGTAATTGCTATATCGTAATCAAATTTAGAATGATCTAGGTTGGATTGGATTATATCAGGTAAATCTCCTTTTTTTCCGACTCCAGAAATAGGGTTAATTATAAATCGGATTTTTTGCTTCATTCTACAGCTGTTTTGTTTTGAATCATATCTCGATTGTAGCGCTGTATAATGGCTTTAACACTCCGCTCAGAGTACTTTCTAAGCTTTGGTAATTGCCCCAACGAATCAATTGCAGTCTCTTTATTGATTGGTAGAGAATACAAATTTCGTGCCTTTTCATTTGATATTGAAGTTATGTAGTGCTCGAAGAAGTGGTAATAGGTTCCTTCGAGATAGGTAATTGCTTGTCTTTTTTGTTTTGAAAAAACAGACAATCCATAAGAGTAGTAGTTCGTTTGAATGTTAAGCAAATCAAGTGTTGTAGGCAGAATGTCTAACTGTTGAAAAATTGTTTTTTGGCGTTTGTCTCCTAATTTGCCATTTGGATGGTAGAAGACAATTGGAATTCGGTACATCATCCTTCTGTCGCTGTAGAAGGGATTATTTGTAGATGGTGTATGGTCGGCAACGAGCACAAAAAGTGTATTTTTAAACCATTTTTGTTTTTTTGCTTCTTGAAAAAATAATTTCAAGCTATAATCAGCATAATTTATTGATGCGCACATTGGATGTGGGCCTTTTTTGACTTTTTTTATGTAATGTGGTGGTATGTAGTAAGGATGGTGAGAGGATATGGTAAAAAGTGTTCCGAAAAATGGTGTTTTTAATTTAGACAATTGACGAGCGGTCCAAGGGTTGAAATATTCATCTAGAATTCCCCAAGTTTTATCAAAATGATCGTCATTGTTGTATTCGTATCGACCAAAATAATGCTCAAAACCTGCTTGTGCTGCAAAACTATTGAATCGCATTGAACCATTTGTTGCCCCATGGTAAAAAGCTGTAGAATACCCATTCTCCCTGAGTATATCGGCTAAGGATCTTATTTTATTATTCCCATAGGGAGATGAGATATAGGGATTATCCATCAAGCTGGGAATGGAAGCAATAATCGATGGGAGGGCTTCTATGGATTTTCTGCCATTTGCAATTCCATATTCAAAAGTCCAAGATTGTCCAATGAGAGAATCGAAAAATGGTGTATAGGATGTACTGTTATTAAATGCTCCAACCCACTCATTACCAAAACTTTCTAGGATTATTATAACGAGGTTGGTTTTATCAGGTAAAATATGTTGTGGCCGACTTACTTGTTCAGGATTAAATATTTTTTTTGACATTTCATCGGTGAAAAAATGTTTTTCTTCCAATGTTTCACGACTATATGATTTAATCATAGTAAAGGGGGTATTCAGAACTAGTGCAGTATTCTCTGGAGCACTATATTGAGCTGCTTCAATTATTCCAATTGGTTTTAATTGAAATCCTCCTCTCGCAGCAACGATAAATAACGGAACAATAATTAAAAAGTTAAAGATTGTACTTTGCCACTTTTGGTTTGTGGGCTCTTTTGTTTTTAATCTTTTATATACACATTCACTAATAAACACAAAGATTATGAGCAGAGTAATAAGGATCCAAAAATTTTTGATCAAAGTGGGAATGAGTTGCGAAAAATCATCTCCAGCAACTAGAATTGAAAAGAGATCAGCAGTTGATCGTTTACTTGTGTATTTAAAATATTCAAAATCTATCAAGTTGAGAGCAACAAGCAATGTGTTTGTGATATGAAAAATTATTTTCAAGATAATTTCTTGAATTTTCATGAACTTGACACTTTTGACTGGAATAAAATGAAGGACTATGAATAATGAGAAAAATAGGGCGATTGTAATTACATCAAACCAGCAACCGTATATAAAATCTGAAATCCCAGCATTGGGAAAATAACTAAGATTGAATAAATAGAAAAGTATTCGTGTTAATGTTAAAAGAAGAAAAGATATGCTCAAACGCTTTAAAAGAAGTAGGGTCCTAGAAAACAATGGCATAGGGTTTTTTTATGAGTGGCTCAAAGTTAAGCATAATCGATACAACTTTAATTGCTGAATTCTTTTCAAAAAAAGTCCCTCATTTTAGGATTTTTAACTGCTATTTAATTTGATCAGCTTTTTGTTTTGCTATTGCCATTATTTGATCTGCTTTTTGATTTCCTTCTTTTTCAATTTTTTGCGCCTTTTCTTCTGCTTCTTTTTTCAATTTGTCACCAGAAATTTGCGCTGCTTTTTGTTTCAACGGGTTTGATCCAGCTTGCTGCATAAGAGCATCAGCCTGTTTCTTCCCTTCAGCTCGAACAATATCCGCTGCTTTTTTTGCCTCTGCTTTCGCTTTGTTAGCTTGTTCTTGCGCATCATCTAATATCTCTTGTTTTTTTGCATTCAAATCTTCCTTAACATCATTGACTTTGTCTTTTACTATTGCTGTAACCGTGTCCTTTGCGGTTTCCTTTATATTGTCAATGAGTTGTTCTTTCAGATTTCCTGTAACGTCTAGAAGGGCTTCTTTAAAGTTATTTGTGACTTTCGGATCTTTAATGGTACCACTCATTGTAACTTTAACAGGTATAATATCTGGAATAGATTTCAAATCTAATTTAGGAGCCAATGAATTTAATTTTGAGATTGCTTCCTCAACAGTTTTGATCATGGCTGGTGGTATTTCTTCTTTCGGAATCATCATTTTTATATCATAATTTATTTTTTGATTAAAAGCAGTAAATCCGGCAATATTTGCATTGATCTTACCCATTTTCACATCGAATGGTTTCACTGTCAGCTTTCCATCAGAAAATTGGAAATTAGCACTTATGTCTTTGAGCGTTTGTGAAGATAATTTGGAAATGTTCAATGCTTCGCCCATTTTTTCCATTGGTTTAAAGCCTGAGATTGTCAAAGTGCTAGTAGTTAGATCTCCCAATCCGCTGAGTGATTCCAAAACAGGCTCTAAGTTTGAATTTAAATCTGATTTCATTTGAAAGTTTGAGCTAATTTTTCCTTTCGCATATTTTGCTATTGGAGCCAATTTATCGATTGTCACAAAGTTGTCTGCCAGCTGTTTGACATCAATATCCTTAAGAGAATATGCAAAATCTGCTTCAGGTTTAGAATGGTCTTTTGTATTATAACTTCCTTTGAGACCAATTGTTCCGCCCATGGTATTCATTGTTAAATGGTCCAATGAAGCAATTTCTTCTTTCAATCGAACATTTCCTTTTACATTTTTTATGTCCATTCCATTGTATCTGAGATTACCTATTGATGTGTTCAATGTAAAATCTAAGTTGTCAGGTATCAGAGTTGGCTCAGTAGCACTAGCTTCTTGCGAAACAGTATTTTCTTCAGTAACTGCTTCAGTAGTTGGAACCAGATTCATAAGCTCATCAAGATCAAAATTCTTGCTCATAAAGAAGAAGTTCCCATGTAAAAGTTCATTACGGAAAATATAACCCATATAATTATCAATTGTTCCTTCCATTGCGAAGTCTGATTTTCCACTTTTTGCATTCAATTTTTCTAGAGATAGATTTTTCGGAGAAAAACGAAAAAGTAAATCGTTGATTACTACTTGGTCATTCAGGCTTGCAGATTTATAAATTAAGTTCATTAGTTCCAATGTTCCTTCAGCTTTGAAAGCTTCATAGTTTCCCTTATCCAATGAGCTCATTCTACCGTTTAGGTTAACATTTGCATTTAATTTACCTGTGCAGGATTCTCCTTCACCCATTGGAATTACTTTTTTCAACGTTGCTAAATCCATTTTTGCAACAATTTTAGAAACAAGCAGCGGATCTGTCATTGGATTGCGCATTTTTAGGTTGGCATCGATTGTATTTCCGACAAAGTCAGCATGAAATTTTTCTACATCAATTGTCATTTCGTCCATATTCTCGCCCCCAGCAAATTTCGAATTGGCAGAAACTAGTATGTTATTAATCGAACCTGGAAGGTCAGGATATTTGATTGATGCTTTATCTAAATTGAGTTTAAAATCCCAACGAGGCATATTTTTAAGATCCATTTTACCCTTAATAGAACCACCTAGGGACATGTTTCCTTTTGTTACCATATTTTCATACCCTGACTGGTAAAATACAGGTATTAAAGATAAAAAATCCTTAAATGTCGCTTTGGATGCATTAAGTTTCAAATCCATGTTATCATGTTTGTCAAACATTTCATAAAACCCATCCAAGGAAAAGTTTAAAGCGTTCAGTTTAAATTCATTTTCTTTTAAAGTGAATTTTAAAGTTGATTCAGTGAATTCCATTAAAAGATTAACTTTTGCATTTGTTTTGACTTTTCTCAAATAGGAAATTCCATCCATAGTGTAGGTCAATTCATCGATGCTTGTTATTGTCTCAAAGTCTATCTCTTCAGCGGTTAAGTCCCCGGTTCCTGTGTGTTCAAGATTTTTAATTTCAGCATACATATCAGAAGACTGGTCATCGTATTTGATGTCTGCTTTCGAAATGCTATATTCCTTCAAAGACAATTTGAAATTTGAGGGTTCTTCTTGTTGATCAGGGGTTTTAATGGAGTCAGGTTTTACAATGTCATAATTCGCCGTTCCATCAGGAAGAATCCGAATATCGAAATTTGGTTCTTCTAAATGTATTCTGTCTATTTCTATTTGCTCTCCTGATACAACACTCCAAAATCCGACATTTGCAACAAATTGCTTGACGTTGGCAAGTTCCACACCTTTGAATTTACCTACGCCTATGAGTTTAGTATCGTTTAATTCGATTGTCATATTGGGGAATGAACTTACAAAAGTGAGGTCGAAGTCTCCCATAGATAACTTGGCGTTTAGCGAATTATTTACTTCGTTAATGACCATATTCTTTATCTCGTCCTTGAAAAATATAGGAACGAGAATAAGGCCTATTATCGAAATCAGCATTCCAATACTAGTCCACTTTAATAAATTCCGGAGAATTGATTTCTTCTTTATTTCTTTTTTACTCATGGTTTCAAGAATGTAATTTTACGATATTTGTTCTTCTCTCAAAGAGACGTAAAAGTAATAAAAAATGAAATTTTTATTTTTCCATTCAATTCTTTTTGCACTTAGTTTCAATTGTGCTGCACAAATCACAATAGGTGATGATGAAAACGATAAACATAAAGAATTAAAAGGTTTCGAACCTAAAATTGTCAAGTCACCAAAAGAAATAGAATCTTCGAGATTATATCTGTTGACCAACTGGTCTAGAACGGATCGTTTATTAATTCCTAATGGGATTCTTTTCGGAGATTCACTGGGTAAAAGGAATGATGAAACTTTTTTAGATAAATGGTCCTATAGTATTGGTATTCAGAATCAAATAAGCAAATACTTTTTTTGGGACGGTGGCGTTTCATTGATGCGAAATGGTGAAAGTTATTCTTTTGAGGATCCATTGTCAGATTCAACTTCATCATATCAATCAAACTACAGTTATTTTGGAATGCCTTTGAGAATCAATTTTGTAGTAGGTAAAATAGTTAGATTCTATGCCGCCATAGGATTAGTTCCTCAAATGTTTTTGGGGTATCGACAAGAAAAATATTGGTTAACAAATTCAAACGCGACAAAAAATGAAAGTGTTGAAACTAAAATTGGTTATAATAGTTTTGTTTTGAGTGGAATGGGAAATATTGGTGCAATGATTGATTTTCAAAATGGATGGCATTTATTGGTTTCTCCTGAGTTAAGATGGCAGTTCAATTCGTCTATGTTGCAACAGGACCCATATATTCACAAAGCAAGGTGTTTTGGAGTTAGTTTTGGTTTAGTAAGAAATCTGTGATGCAAAACCATAAAAAAAGTTGAATATTTCAAATTACTTAATGCTTTTAAAATATTTAAGCAGATGAAAATAAATGTATTGATTTCATACCTGGAAGAGCTTGTGCCATTATCAAGCCAAGAGGATTATGATAATAGCGGATTACTGATTGGAGATTCAAATTCAGATTTAAAGAGTGTGCTGATAACATTGGACTGCACAGAAGAGGTTGTACAAGAGGCTATTGATAAAGGATGTAATTTGATTATTGCGCATCACCCTGTTATTTTCAAGGGGATAAAGTCATTGACAGGATCCAATTATATTGAAAGAACGATTTTGGCTTGTGTGAAAAATAACATTGCACTTTATGCCATCCATACCAATCTTGACAATTTCCGTTTCGGTGTCAACAGTGAAATTGCGGATAGATTAGGCTTGAAGAATTTGAAAATTTTGGAGCCAAAATCAGGTGTACTCTATAAATTGGTTGTTTTTGTTCCTGAAGCACATCACGCTGTTATGAGTGCTGCGATTTTTAATGCTGGGGCCGGGGATATTGGGAATTATAAGGAATGTCAGTTTGTAACTCAAGGTATAGGAACATTCAAGCCAACAGTTGGTGCGAATCCTTTCAGCGGAAAAATTGGAGAATTGAGTTCTGATAAGGAATTGAAAGCGGAGTTTTTGGTTTCTTCTCATCGATTGAGAAATGTAATTAAAGCAATGAACGACTCCCACCCATATGAAGAGGTAGCCCATGATATTTTTATTTTAAAAAATAGCAATCAAAATGAAGGCAGCGGGATGATAGGCGAATTAGAGGTTCCGATGGATGAGTCTGAACTGCTGACAAAAATAAAATCAACTTTTAATAGCGGAATAATAAGGCACACTAAACTTCTTAATAAACCCATAAAAAAAGTCGCTTTCTGCGGTGGTTCAGGAAGTTTTTTATTAAAAAAAGCAATAGCCATTAAAGCAGATATTTTCATAACGGCTGATTTTAAATATCACGAGTTTTTTGACGCCGATAAACAAATTTTAATCGCTGATATTGGTCACTATGAAAGTGAACAATTTACATCAAATTTACTTGCTGCTATTTTGAAGCAAAAATTTGCTACATTTGCGGTTCATTTAACGGGGATAAATACAAATCCAATAAATTATTTTTAACTCATGGCAGGAACTGCAACGAAGAAAGAGGTGACGGTAGCTGAAAAACTAGATGCACTGTTTGAATTGCAAAAGATTGATTCTGAAATAGATAGAATCCGAACAATCAGAGGTGAATTACCTCTCGAGGTACAAGACTTAGAGGATGAGTTGGAAGGATTAGAAACACGGATTAACAAGATTCAAGAGGAAACGAAGGAACTTGAAAACGAAGTGCTTGACCGCAAGAATGCTACAAAAGATTCTGAGACGGCTATTTCTAAATACAAAGAGCAGCAAAACAACGTTCGTAACAATAGAGAATACGAATCTTTAGCAAAAGAAATTGAGTTCCAGGAATTGGAAATCAAATTGCACGATAAGAAAAGCAAAGAGGCGAAACTAAAGATCGATAGCAAAAAAGAAATACTTACAGAGGCAACAGAGCGTTTTGAATTCCGTAAGTCTGATTTGAAAACGAAGAAAGCCGAATTGGACGAGATCGTTGGAGAAACACAAAAGGAGGAAGATGATTTGTTAAAAAAATCTGAAGTCGCCAAAAAGAAAATCGATGATCGTTTGGTATTTGCATACAATCGCTTAAGAAACAATGCTAAGAATGGATTAGCAGTAGTTGTTGTTGATCGTGATGCATGTGGAGGATGTTTTAATAAAATCCCGCCTCAACGTCAATTAGATATTAGTTCAAAGAAGAAAGTTATTGTTTGCGAGCATTGCGGACGAATATTAGTTCCTGCAGAACAGGCATAGTAATAGTTGCGGATTCGTTCGCTGGAAATCGAAAGGGTGGAGCAATTCCGCCCTTTTTTGTGAATTAAAGTAGCGTTAGTAAAATGAAATTTAAAGATTACAACATATCGTCACTCATTAAAGAGCAATTGGATGAAATGGGATTTACGAAACCTACAGATATTCAGTTTAAAGCAATTAAGCATATTCTTGATGGTGAAGATGTGATGGCTGTTGCGCAAACGGGAACCGGCAAGACAGCTGCCTTTGCCATACCTGTTGTAGATTTACTGGAGCGCAAAAACCGCAAAGGTTACAAAGGGGTGCGTTGCGTAGTCATGGTTCCTACGCGTGAATTGGCTAAACAAATTTCATTAGTATTTCAGCAAATTGGTAAACGAACAAGTGTGAAAACGTTTGGTCTTTTTGGAGGTGTTGAGCAAGAGCAACAAATTCGTACTCTTAAGAACGGAATAGATGTATTGGTTACCACACCAGGTAGGATGTTTGATTTGATTAGTCAGGGCTTTTTGGATTTATCAAAATTGGATTTTTTGGTGCT
>CAMATR010000044.1 GCA_945861175.1 Chitinophaga pinensis
AACGGGCTGTAAATTGGTTTGGTCGAATTCGCTGATCTCTTCCGGATAAGCAGCTGATGTGTGATGTGCATCTGCAATTTGTTCCGCAGTGATGTGGTTGATCGAAAAATAGCCGTTTTCCTTGATATTCTGATAGGTGTGTCGTGGCACAGTAGCCGGGCGCAGTGTAAAACTGATTAAAGCGGGTTCGCTTCCCAGATGCGTGACACTCGAAAAAACGGCGACATTGGTTCGCCCTTCGTTGGAAATCGTTGCAATGAGATTGGCTGACTTATAGCCGGTGCAACTGTTGATTAAATTAAGCCGATGAATTCGGTCCATTTTTTCTATTCCCGAGCGATCTATTCGTTGCAATGCCATCTATACTTTTAAAGAAGAACAAGTTTGGATAAGAAAGGTTTGGGAAGGGCTGTTCTTCTTCTTAAAGAAATGAAATCTTCATAGCAAAATGGAAAGATAGGTTGCCCATCAATAGATTCCCTGAAAACGCACGTTAACTACATTATTATAGATTGAACCGAAGGAATAATTGATACCCATCGATACATAAAAGTTATAGGCTGATTTCAACTGTGTTTGCCCCGTTATGATCTCAGTTGACGTTGCATCATCAAGCTTCAAAAAATATTGATATTGAAGCACTCTTTTAGAATAGTTGTCTCGCAGGATTCCCTTCGTGTCTTCTTCGAGGTGCAAATCCTGCGCAGCAAAGAGGATTCTGATTTCTGCGGAACTTATTAAAAAATTACTCCTGTTCTCTTTCTCAAAATCTATCGTTATAAGCATTCATTCAGAATGAAAAAAAATAAATACATAAATTTCTTATGTATATCTGTTACTTTTATATAAATTTGCGTTATGTATTCATCAGAGTTAATAAAAGGAACTTTAAAAACGATCATTTTAAAGTTATTGTCAGAAGAGAAAAGAATGTATGGTTATGAAATCACACAAAAGGTAAAAGAACTGACAGGTGGAAAAATTCAACTGACCGAAGGCGCATTGTACCCTACATTGCATGCACTCGAGGCACAGGGGATTCTGACTACCGAAGTGGTAAATGTAGGAAACCGCTTACGAAAGTACTATACCGTGACCTCCTCTGGCAAATTGATGGCTGATGAAAAGGTGAATGAGTTCTCAGATTTCATGAATACAATGATCTTTCTGCTGGACTTAAAACCAAAAATGGGCAAAGCATGATCCAGCTGAGTCATGAGCAAGTAGCGTTCATACTCGAAGATCTCAAAGCAAATGGCATTCATTCGGAAGAACTGCAATTAAGTCTTCTCGACCATATTTGCTGCATGATCGAGGAAGAAATGACGCCCGAACAAGACTTTGTGAATTTCTATCAAAAGGTCGTGCCGCGATTTTTCAAACGTGACCTCCGTGAAATTCAGGAAGAAACAGATTTATTACTCACATTTAAACATTATTACGCCATGAAAAAAGTCATGTTAATCAGCGGAACATTTACCGCATTTTTATTCGTTATTGGTGCATTTTTTAAGTCCATGCACTGGCCTGGAGCAAGCTTTTTCATTGTAATCTCAATTACAGTGTTGAGCTTTTTGTTCTTGCCCATTTTATTTGTCTTTAAAGCAAGGGAGGTCTCGGCAAAAAGAGATATAATCACCATTGGAATCGCGACTGTATTCGGAATCCTAATCAGTTTATCGGCCCTCTTCAAGATCATGCACTGGCCTGGAGCAAACGTCATGTGGCTGAGCTCTTTAGGGATCCTTTTCTTTCTTTTCCTTCCCATCTTCTTTTTTGGCGGGATCCGAAATGCTGAAACGAAAGTCAATACAATCGTTTCATCCATACTCATTTTAGTTGCATGCGGAATTCTGTTTTCATTAACAAGTCTGAGAAATAGTAAATGGACGGGTGAAAGCATACACCACATTGACGATTTATTGCAATCTTCGGCACAACTTTCAAATGAAATAAATCCATCTTCCATTTCAAAAGACAGCGCTTCCATTCAAATGATTCATGAATCGAGCAACATTATCTGTCAGAATATTAAACTTGTGAAAGACCACTTAATTTCTAAAATTCCAACTGATGAATTTGGTTTAAAAGAGGGGGAAATAATTAGAACTTATGGAGAAAATCTTGAAACACCTTATCAAACTTTATTCAACGAAGCCGGTAAGCCAATTCAAGGGCTTGTCTCGTTGAAACAAGAATTGAAATCCTATGAGAAATTAATTAAGCGTCAAACAGGAATGGTTTCAATTCCATTTTTAGAAACAAAGGATACACACAGATATGGTGACCCTCAGGAACAACTTTTGACTTGGGAAGAAACAAACTTTTCACATGTTACTTTAGCTGTTATTCTTAGGAATTTAAACCTACTCATGCTCAACGTGAGAATGGTTGAGAAAATTTCAACGAATTCATAACAAAAACCTTATTAAGAAGGGGTTGAGCTACATTTAAACACCAACTCCTTCTTCACTTTTCAATGACATGAAATTGAAATTCGAATAGTTGATCAACTGCCTCTATTTCGAATTTGTGTTCATCCTTAAAATCAGATAGAATTTCGATTTTATAAAAGTGTACCTTTGAATCCCAAACAAGATAACATGTCTTTTTCTTCATTAGGAATTTCTGAGGTTCTTATTCGTGCAATCAAAAGCAATGGTTTCACTGAACCCTATCCCATTCAAAAGGAAGCGATTCCTCAAATCCTGAAGAAGCGAGATGTTTTAGGAATTGCACAAACCGGATCTGGAAAAACAGCGAGCTATGTTTTACCGCTTCTTCAAAATTTAGAAGGGAAAACAAGTGCAAAAAATAGGCATATAAATGTTCTGGTGCTTGTTCCTACCAGAGAACTTGCCATTCAGGTGCAAGAAGTTTTTCATCTTTTTGGATCGAGCTTGGAAAATCCCATCCGATCAATGGCCGTTTACGGCGGTGTTTCTGTGAATCCGCAAATGAAAAATTTGAGAGGTGTACATGTTTTAGTTGCAACCCCCGGTCGATTGTTGGAATTAATTGATTCAAATGCCGTTCACTTCGAAGACTTGGATGCACTGGTATTAGATGAGGCGGATAAAATGTTGAATCTTGGTTTCCAAGATGAAGTAGATCGAATTTTAAAATTACTTCCTAAGAAACGACAAAACTTACTGTTTTCTGCCACATTGAACGATGATGTAAGCAGTATTACTCGCGTTTTATTGCACGAGCCTGTGGTCTTAAAAATTGAAGCCGAACAGGAAAACATTGACTTAATCAACCAAGTCGGGTATTTCGTTAGTGAAGAACGCAAAGGCCCCTTGTTGCGCTACCTCATCAAGCACAATGACATGAAACAAGTGCTCGTGTTTACTTCATCCATTTACCAAACGGAAAATGTTGCAGAAAAATTAAGGAAAAATGGTATCGAGGCAACTTCCATTCACAGCAAGAAAAGTCAAGAAGCTAGAACCAAAGCGCTTAAAAGCTTCAAGGGAGGACATATGCGTGTATTAGTAGCAACAGATCTTATTGCGCGTGGAATTGATATTCAGTTCTTGCCCTATGTAATAAACTACGAGCTACCCCGTTCGCCGAAAGATTATGTGCACCGCATTGGCCGCACAGGTCGCGCTGAAAATCCGGGAGAGGCAATTTCGCTGATCACACCTGATGAACAAAACCATTTCCGAGTAATTCAAAAGAAGATGAAAAAATGGGTCACAATGGTAGATTCAAAGGATTTAAATTTGAATGGGTTTTAGTAAGTAATTTTTAAATGAAGATTAAAGCTTTCTATATCTTTGAAATCGCATGATTTAATTACCCATGGACGATTCATCATCAACAAGAATAAATAAATACCTGAGCGAAGCAGGATTTTGTTCGAGACGCGCTGCCGACAAACTGATTGAGCAAGGCAGAGTCACAATCAATGGCCTCGTGCCAGAAATGGGCACAAAGATTACTCCTGGAGACGAAGTTCGTGTCGATGGTAAACTCATTACTGCTCCGGAAGAAGAATTTATTTATATTGCCTTCAACAAACCAGTTGGCATAGTTTGCACAACCGATAATTCGAGAGAGAAAGACAATATTATTGATTACATTAATCACCCGAAAAGAATCTTCCCGATTGGTCGTTTGGATAAACCTAGTGAAGGGTTAATCTTTCTCACTAATGATGGAGATATTGTAAATAAAATACTTCGAGCGAGGAACAACCATGAAAAAGAATACATTGTAACCGTTAACAAACCAATCACACGAGATTTTATTAATAAAATGAGCAAAGGTGTTCCCATTTTAGATACCGTTACACGTGAATGCTATGTGAGACAGAACAATCCCTATACTTTTACAATCATACTTACCCAAGGTCTTAATAGACAGATTCGCAGAATGTGCGAGTTCCTAGACTTTAAAGTGGTAAAATTAAAACGAATTCGAATAATGAACATTGTATTGGATGTGCCTCTTGGCAAATGGCGCTACTTAAATTCATCCGAGATAAATGAAATTCAATCTTTGGTGGCAACTTCCACCAAAACTTTCATAGATGACGATGTTGAGTGATTTGTGAGTAGATTTATTCCTAATTAACAATCATGGAGGGCATTGTATATTGTCAGTTTTCAATTCCTTCCTATCTTTGCGGCTCAATCAATAGGAATGGCAGATACCCGTTATAACCTCCGAGGCGTTTCAGCAGGAAAAGAAGATGTTCACAATGCGATCAAAAATGTAGACAAAGGCTTATTCCCTCAAGCATTCTGCAAAATTGTTCCAGATTATCTCTCGGGAGACGAGGACTATTGCATAGTAATGCATGCAGACGGTGCAGGAACCAAATCTTCGTTGGCCTATATGTATTGGAAGCAAACAGGTGAAATCTCTGTTTGGAAAGGTATAGCGCAAGATGCTTTAATCATGAATATTGATGATTTGCTTTGCGTGGGTGCAACAGACAAAATTCTATTGTCTTCTACAATTGGAAGAAACAAAAACCTGATCCCTGGTGAAGTAATTTCAGCAATAATAAGCGGCACTGAAGAACTTCTTGAAGAATTACGAAAACAAGGTATAGGAATTCATTCTACAGGTGGTGAAACTGCCGATGTAGGGGATCTTGTAAGAACGATTATTGTTGATTCAACAGTTGTCTGCAGAATGAAGCGCAGCGAGGTCATATCAAACCACACTATTCAACCGGGAGATGTTATTGTTGGACTAGCCTCTTTTGGGCAAGCCAGCTACGAAAAAGAATACAATGGTGGAATGGGAAGTAATGGTTTAACTTCAGCAAGACACGACGTATTCGGTAACAATTTGGCAACAGCTTTTCCAGAAAGTTTCGACCCAAGTGTTCCGAAAGATTTGGTTTATTCAGGTTCTAAAAAACTAACTGACAGCGTTGAGGGTTCCCCTATTGATGCCGGAAAATTGGTTCTGTCTCCTACTCGAACCTATGCCCCAGTTATCAAAAGTATATTGGACAATCACCGTGAAGATGTGCATGGAATGGTGCATTGTTCAGGTGGAGCTCAAACAAAAGTGCTCCACTTTGTTGACAATGTGCACATCATCAAAGACAACTTATTCCCAGTTCCACCTTTATTCAAATTGATTCAAGAAGAATCGAAAACAGATTGGAAGGAAATGTACAAAGTCTTCAACATGGGTCATCGTATGGAAATTTATATTGCTCCAGAAAATGCTGCATCAATTATTGAAATTTCAAAATCATTCAACATTGATGCGCAAATCGTAGGAAGAGTTGAAGAAAACAAAGGGAAAAAATTAACTATCACCTCACCGTTTGGTGAATTTATCTACCATTAATCGATGAGTGATTTATTGTCAAAACTCGAAGCCATCCACTTTCGATTTGTAGAAGTTGGAAAAATGATTGTCGATCCAGACATCATTTCTGACATGGATCGATATATAAAATTGAATAAAGATTACAAAGAACTCGAAGATCTCGATAGGATTTACAAAGACTATAAGAATCTACTCGGCAACTTAAGTAGTTCGAAAGAATTACTCGAAATTGAAACAGATCCCGAAATGAGGGAAATGGCTAAAATGGAGATCGATGAGCTTGAAAATCTCCGGCCAGCATTGGAAGAAGAAATAAAATTCATGCTTATCCCCAAAGACCCTGAAGATGATAAAAATGCTATCATGGAACTAAGAGCTGGCACAGGTGGTGATGAGGCATGTATTTTCGTAGAAGATTGCTTTCGAATGTACGCAATGTTCTTTAAAGAAATGGGTTGGCAATGCGATGTACTCAATTCTTCTGCCGGTTCTGTAAAAGGTTATAAAGAGATTTCATTAGAAATCACAGGCGCAGGAATCTATGGAATGCTAAAATTTGAATCGGGTGTGCACCGAGTGCAGCGAGTTCCTGAAACAGAATCGCAAGGCCGCGTTCATACTTCTGCTATTACAGTTGCTATATTACCGGAAGCAGAAGAAGTCGATTTTCAGCTTGATATGAACGATGTCCGTAAAGACACATTCAGAGCATCTGGTGCTGGAGGACAGCACATTAACAAAACAGAATCCGCTATTCGATTGACACATATTCCAACAGGTGTTGTTGTAGAATGTCAGGATGGACGTTCACAACATAAGAACCTTGAGAAGGCAATCTCTGTATTGCGTTCACGGTTGTATCAAGCAGAATTGGATCGTGTTCACAACGAACGCGCAGCACAGCGAAAAACACTTGTTTCAACAGGTGACCGATCGGCAAAGATTAGAACCTACAATTATCCACAAGGTCGAATCACCGATCACCGCATCAATAAAACAATGTACAACCTAAGCGCTTTTATGAATGGGGATGTAAAAGAAATGATTGATGCATTGAAAATGGCTGAAAACGCTGAGAAACTTAAAGGACAAGAAGTAACAGGATGACAAGACAAGAACTCATTGAGCAAATTCGATTAAAAGAATCATTTTTATGTGTCGGATTGGATACTGACCTTTCCAAGATGCCTGTGCATCTGCTAGAAACTGAAGATCCAATTTTTGAGTTCAACAAAGCAATTATAGACGCAACCAAAGATTTTGCCGTAGCCTACAAACCAAACATTGCGTTTTATGAATGTTATGGACCAAAAGGATGGGAATCTTTAAAAAAAACAATAGATTATATCCCCAAAAACATCTTCACTATCGCAGATGCAAAACGCGGTGATATCGGAAATACTTCTACGTATTACGCAAAAACATTTTTCGATTATTTGAAGTGTGATTCCGTAACAGTCGGACCTTACATGGGAGAAGACAGTGTTACGCCTTTCCTAGAATTTGAAAATAAATGGGTCATCTTGTTAGCGTTAACGTCAAATAAAGGCGCGCTGGATTTTCAAATGACACAAGATAGCCATGGGGAAGAATTATTTAAAAAAGTGCTTCGCAAATCGTCGGCTTGGGGCTCTTCTGAAAACATTATGTATGTTGTCGGCGCAACGAGAGCAGAAGGAATTGGAGAAGTACGAAAATTAGTGCCTGATCACTTTTTCTTGGTACCCGGTGTTGGAGCTCAGGGTGGTTCACTAGAAGATGTTGCAGAATACGGATGGAACGAAGATTGCGGTCTGCTTGTCAACTCTTCAAGAGGAATTATTTATGCTTCGCAAGGAGCTGATTTTGCAAATGCAGCAAGAATTGAAGCAGAAAAATTGCAAAAAGAAATGTCTAAAATCTTACAAACCAAAGGTTTTATTCTTTGAAACCGCTGTCGTTTTCAACATTCCCCAGCTCATAAATAACAACTTTCTTCCCAGTTTACATTTAGCTCTTTCGTAGTTTTAGTGCTATATTTTATAAAGTTTTATGGGAGGAGTTAAATTATTTAAAAAGATAATCATCACATTTCTTTTAGTTATAAATGTGACAGCGTTAATGATAAATTTCAATATTTCCAGTGGAGAAATATTACTCTTCCATCTTTCGTGGATGCTGCTTTATACTCTCATCAAATCATCTATTCTATATATTCGTGAGAATGGCTTTAGTGAGCAGATTGAAAAACAAATGCACTAGGATAAAATCATGTCTTTATATGAAACAATTTATTTTTAGCGGGCTCGTCCTGCTTACTCATTTTTGTTCGTCTCAGGAATTACTTACTCCTGAATTACTTTGGAAAATGAATAGAATTTCGGGTGGAACTGTTTCACCGGATGGTCAATTCTTACTCTACAGCCAACGCAGTTATGACATCGAAGCAAACAAAGGCAATGCTGATTTATTCATTATTGATCTCAAAAGAAACAAAACAGAGCAAATTACTTCAACACCATTCACAGAAATGGAAGCGCAATGGGGCGTAAATAATTCTATCTGGTTCATGTCAGCAGAGAATGAAGGATTGCAAATCTGGAAAATGAATGCAGATGGTAAAGAAAAAAAGCAATGCTCACATTTCAAAGATCTAGAAATTGAAGGATTCAAAGTTGCACCAGACGAAAAATCAATTATTGCGATTGAAGCAATAAAAGTGAAGGAAACAATTGCTGACAAATACCCTGATTTAACCAAAGCCAATGCGCGTATTGAAGACAACTTAATGTATCGTCATTGGGACCATTTCGATGATTACATGCGCCGACATTTGTTTCTC
>CAMATR010000045.1 GCA_945861175.1 Chitinophaga pinensis
TAATGGGGGTTGTACATCAACTCGAGTGGCTGTTCAAGCTACAATTAAACCAATTCCAACAGTGAATGCACCTTCAACGCAAAACTTCTGTACAGGGCAATCCTCTGGCCTGATTTCATTTACTGGTTCAAGCACGTCTTCATCTTATGCGTGGGCGAATAATAATACAACAATAGGTTTGGCTGCAAGTGGATCTGGGAATATTGCATCATTTACGCCAAATATTGCAGGAAATGCGAATGTTACTGTAACACCAACTCTGAATGGATGTGTCGGATCTCCGCAATCTTTCCAGATAACAGTGAATCAAACTCCTACCGTAACACAATCTCCTTTAAATCAAATTTGTGTTTATGGTTCACCATTTACGTTGAGCAATGGATCTCCGGCTGGAGGAACTTACTCTGGTAGTGGTGTCAGTGCAGGTTCATTTAATCCGGCCACAGCAGGAGTTGGAACCTTCCCAATAACGTATTCGTATGCTCAAAATGGATGTACGGGAACTGCAGTTGCAAACATTACTGTTAGCGCTTGTGCTTCTATTGAAGAACAAACAGAGCAGACGTTGTTGCTTTATCCTAATCCAACAAGTACTATTTTGACGGTTGAGGGCAGTGATTTAGTTCATTACACAATGCTTGAATTGTACGATGCGACGGGACGAGTCGTGCAAGAATGGAAAGTGAACAAGGACAAAATGTCGCTTGATTTGAGTAAATATGCTGTAGGCTCTTATTCATTGCACTTTAAAGGGATAGATAACGAGCGCATCGAACGTGTAGAAATTATAAAATAAATTAACTCGGTTTAAACAAAAACGGGTGCCAATTTGGTGCCCGTTTTTTATTTTGATAAGTATCAAAATAATAGGTGTTGTGTCATGTGGAAAAATTGAATTACTCCACAGACTGATAAGGTTACTCAACCGCTAGTCATAAGAAGGTGTATAATTTTTTATTGACTCTTTCAATGGGTTTTTATTTAGATGCCATATTCAGAGTACTAACTTTTGTTTTTAGATGCCATCGAAAAGATCAATAGGATGAGTTAGCTCTTAATTTCGATTCAACACTAAATAGTCTAAGTTCAATTTTTTTAAGACCTCTGCATTCATACAAAGCCTTTATCAAGTCTGCTTTCGAAAAATCAGCCAAACATCTTAATTTTACGTTATGAACAACTGGACCGAAAATGATAACGAACTGAATAAAACCTTTGAATTCCATTCTTTTCTGGACGCCATAAATTGGATGGTGAAAGCAAGTGTTGAAATAGAGAAACAAAACCATCATCCAAGATGGACCAATATATACAACAAAGTGCAGGTTTCTCTATGCACGCATGATGAAGGAAATACCATTACGGACAAGGATAGAGAGCTTGCTAAAGCGCTAGACTTAATAGAAGTGATCGGTTCTTTGGGATGAAAAAGGGGTAAAGATCAACCCATCTGCCGTTCAGATTACTCTACCGTTACACTTTTCGCTAAATTTCTTGGTTGATCGACGTTGCAACCTCTCATCACCGCAATATGATAAGAAAGTAATTGAAGAGGTATTGTTGCTAGAATTGGAACCAAATGCTCGTCTGTTTCCGGTATTTCAATAGCGTGATCAGCCATTTCCTTAACTGCGATATCTCCTTCAGTTACAATTGCAATAATTTTTCCTTTTCGTGCTTTTACCTCTTGAATGTTTGAAACTACTTTTTCATAGGAGGTACCTTTCGTAGCAATTACAAATACAGGCATTTCCTCATCGATCAATGCAATAGGTCCATGTTTCATTTCTGCAGCTGGATAACCTTCCGCATGAATATAAGAGATTTCTTTCAGTTTAAGAGCACCTTCCAAAGCAACAGGAAACGAACTCCCTCTACCTAGATACAATGCATTTGTTGCATCTTTATATGTGTTTGCGATTTTTTCAATTAAGTCATTTTTTTCTAAAACCAATTTAACTTTCTCAGGAATGCTCTCTAACTCAGCCAGCATGGAATGAAATTTTGAATCACTTATGGTTCCTTTTTTATAAGCCAATGATAGAGCCATGAGTGTGAGTACTGTAACTTGAGCTGTAAATGCTTTTGTTGACGCCACACCAATTTCGGGTCCAGCGTGCGTATAAGATCCCGCATCTGTTATTCTGGATATAGAAGAACCAACAACATTACAAATCCCGAGAATGGTAGCTCCTTTCGATTTGGCTAATTCTAAAGCAGCAAGGGTATCTGCAGTTTCACCAGATTGTGAAACGGCAATAACGATATCGTTTTCTCCAATAATAGGATTTCGATATCGAAATTCACTAGCATATTCGACTTCTACATTTATTCTAGCAAGATCTTCAAGCAAGTATTCTCCAACAAGACAGGCATGCCAAGATGTTCCACAAGCGACCATCACAATGCGTTTAGCATTGATCATTTTTTGTTCATATTCTTTGATTCCTCCTAGAGAAACCCATGCTTCATCTGCATTGAGCCTTCCCCTAAAACAATCATTAATTGATCTCGGCTGTTCATGAATTTCTTTCAACATGAAATGCTCGTAACCTCCTTTTTCTAAAGCTTCTAATTCCAACTGTAATTGTTGAACATACGGTGTGATCTCTTGATTCCCAATGTTTACAATCTTCAAACCTTCATTTAGGTCAACAACTGCGATTTCTTCATCCTCAAGATAAACTACTCGTTTCGTATATTCAACAATAGGTGTAGCATCTGAAGCGAGGTAAAAATCTCCTTCGTTACTAATTCCCACTACAAGTGGACTGCTTTTTCTCGCAGCTACTAATTGATTAGGATTGTCTTTAGATATAACAACAATTGCATAGGCACCGACTACATTTTGAAGGGCATGTCTTACTGCCTCTGCTATTGAAATTTTTTCATTCTTACGAATATCATCAATTAGGTGCACCAACACCTCTGTATCAGTTTCACTTTTAAACACATAACCATGATTGATCAACTCTTTCCGCAAAGAATCATAATTTTCAATAATTCCATTGTGAATTAACGCAATTGAGCCATCTGAAGAATAATGGGGGTGTGCATTTACATCATTTGGAGCACCATGCGTGGCCCAACGTGTATGGCCTATTCCCGAATTGCCATTAATGTTTTTATCAGCAGCGAATTCTTCTAGATTTGAAACTTTTCCTTGGCGCTTGTAAAGGTTGATTTCACCGTTATTAAGTAAGGCGATACCAGCACTATCATAACCGCGGTATTCAAGTCTTTTAAGACCTTTTAAGATAATCGGGTAAGCTTCTTTTTTACCGATGTATGCAACAATTCCGCACATAATTAAAACTTCGTATAGGTGATTACCAATTTTGGCTTTTTCTTGTTGGTCGAATTTAGACCATTGAAAATAACTCGCTCAGCTGAGGTTATGAAGAGCCTAGGTGATAGTATTAATTCGTCTGTTGATATTTCGTCAGAAACAAATGCCTGAACGTAATTTCTTATATCAACAGTATAATGCTTGAAAGCAAAATCATAAAGTCCAAAAACTCCTATACCAGATAATTTACCATCAATCATTGCAGACACAGATAGTTCATTAGGCGGCATATATTTAGCTGCAGTTTGATATTGAATTGGAAGTATCAATTCAGCCTTGTGAATGATTGCATTAGAAGGTAAATTTTTTAATCCTGGTATTTTTACAACGGCTCTTGACTTAAAAGCTTGTGAATAGTACTCTACTTGACCGATCGTGGGATTTTCTATTACATTTTGAACAGGTTTCCCTGAATTGTCAATATCCACATGATTAAAGTCCGCACATTCAGAATTGATAAGAAAATCAAAGGTTTTTTCTAGCCCATCTTGGGTGTAATAGATGGTCATTTTTGACAATGGATCGTTTAGATTAAAATAGAAAACACCGCCTTTTCCAGACAATTGAGATGCGTTGTTAACTCTCACATGAAGACCTTTAAAATAATTTAGGAAGTTTTCATTCGAAGTGAAATGAGTGCCACCCGAGGAGGCCTCTGTAATTAATTGCGTACCCAAACTGTTTTTGAGTTTGATCCTAAGCTGCGAATCAACTGTGTCAGCGCCAATAACTGTTATTCCCTCGGGATTCGGTGTAAATAGGTTCGAAGATGGATCTACAAGATCGGATGAAGCCACAGATTTAGTGGAGAAAGAATAATAAATGGAATCAACATTGATTGATTCAGTTAGTTCGTACACCTCAACTAACTGTGGAGAAAATTCACCATAATAGCCTGAGTATTCCAATCCTAAAATCACAGAGTCAATAGTTATCGTCGTAATATCACCAAAATTTGGATTTAGTCCAGAAAGGCGCAATTGGGTGTAGAAATTTGCGTTTACAGAGCCAAATTTAGGGTCGTTGTAAGAGCCAAGTACTGCATATGCGGGGTTATCTGATATCAAAGAATCTTCAGCATAACTGAAAGTATTCAATGTAAAGGTGTCAATCTGAGACGAATTTAAAAGGTCTTCTGGGTTTAGAATATTTTTTCCTGACGAAGACTCATTTTTTTTGCAAGAGGTAAAAACAAAAAGGAGTAATAAAAAAGTAGCGGAAAGTCTCAGAACCCTCCGCCACAAATTCCTTTCAGAATATTTTTCACTGTATGAGTACTGGTTCTTCAATTACTTTATTGAAAAAGTTTGACATTACTTTATTTTGATTTTCTTCTTGGATAAAATCTTGTTTTATACAAGTTGCATCTTCAAAAATTTGACGTAAATCAGAAGAAAGATCATCACTTGAAACGTTAACTCCATCAGCATATTTTATAGCAACGCGAGTTATATTGGTATGAGAGGTATCTTTTAATTGGTCAGTGACTTCTGCTTCAAAGCCATCGAACTTTAATTTTTCAGCATAACGAGTATCCCAAGGGATTTCAAATGCATCATTGTAAAGGCTGTAAACTACTTTCGTATCAGTAAAATGTGGATCCTTATTGTAAAGTTTCTTAACGTATAACGCCATTGGTGCAGTCATCCAACCGTGGCAATGAATAACGTCTGGCTGCCAACCTAGTTTTTTAACTGTTTCCAATACCCCGCGGCAAAAGAACATTGCTCTTTCATCGTTATCATTGTATGCGGTTCCTTTATCGTCTGTAACTGTGTTTTTCCTTTTGAAAAACTCATCATTGTCAATAAAGTAAACCTGCATTCTAGCTGCAGAAATTGAGGCTACTTTGATAATCAATGGATGATCAGTGTCATCAATAATTAAATTCATCCCTGAAAGACGAATCACTTCATGCAGTTGGTGTCTCCGCTCGTTTATACTTCCGAATCGAGGCGTAAAAACACGGATTTCTTTTCCTGACTCCTGAATTCCTTGAGGAAGCCTTCTCGAAGTGTTTGACACTTCAGTTTTAGGTAAAAAAGGAAAGATTTCTTGGGATACAAATAGTATTTTTTTCTTCTCCATTCGAGGTTTTAGTGTTAAAAACGATGCAAAAATACAGAAAAAAAAGCGGAACATCAACAAAAAGGAATAGATTTGTCTCTTGTCCAATATTGTAGGCATGACTAGTCTGTCCATTTTTTCTACACGAGTTAGCTTGAGGGAAGCGATTGTTTCAAAATTGAAACCGTCCTCTACTGTTGGATTCGTTCCTACAATGGGTGCGCTTCATGAAGGTCATCTTGCCCTGATTGAAAGAGCGCACAAAGAGAATGATATAGTGGTTGTTAGTGTTTTTGTAAATCCCTCTCAGTTCAACAATCAATTGGATCTGGAAAATTATCCAAGAATGCTTGAAGCAGACTGCGAAAAGCTCGAAAATTTAGGGTTTTTAATTCTGCTTTTTGCACCTGCAGTTGAAGATGTTTATCCCGAAAATGAGCTTTACAAGCCTATCGAATTATCGGGATTAGACACTGTCATGGAAGGAAAGTATAGGCCAGGGCATTTTCAAGGGGTGATTCATGTTGTGCGTAACCTTTTCCAAATTGTAACTCCAAACAATGCTTATTTCGGCCAAAAAGACTTTCAGCAGCTTACAATTATTAAACACATTAACAATGTGCTCAAGTTCAACATAAACATTGTGGGATGCGCCACTCTGCGAGATTCAGATGGTTTAGCTATGAGTAGCCGAAATTTAAGACTAACGAGTCAGCAGAAGCAAGATGCATTGATTCTTTTTCACACATTAAACTATGTTAAAAATCATAAAGGTTCATTTAAACCAAAAGATCTTCGCGTTGAAGCACTTAAATTCTTTCATCAAGGTAATTTAAGATTGGAATACCTTGAAATTGTAAATGGCGAAGATTTATCTCCTATGCAGGATGAATGGAAAGAACAATCTGTTTGCTGCATTGCTGCTTTTTGTGGCGAGGTGAGATTGATTGATAACATGCGACTCTAGAATCTTCCATTTGTAATTGATCCAAAGTTGATTATTTGCTTACATTTTCAAAATTCCTTTACTTTTGTTTCCTATTATAGTCAATAAGAATGTTAATACAAGTAGTAAAATCAAAAATCCATAGAGTTAAAGTCACACAGGCCGACCTTAATTATATTGGAAGTGTTACGATTGATGAAGAGCTCATGGAAGCAGCAAATTTGCTCGAGGGGGAACGGGTACAAATTGTGAACATTAATAATGGCGAACGTTTTGAAACGTATGTTATCAAAGGCGCCAGGAAATCGGGTACTATTTGTCTTAACGGCCCAGCAGCAAGAAGAGTAGCAATGGGTGACATTATCATTATTATCGGATACGGATTCATGGATTTTGAGGAGGCAAAAACGTTCAAGCCAAGCCTAGTCTTTCCCGACGAAGAAACAAATCTTATTGATTGATGTCGAAAAAATTCTTTTTGACTTTTGTTAAAACTGTTTTGCCTTTGCTCTTAGGAGCTTATTTGATATGGCATTCGTTTACCAGTATGTTGCCGAAAGATGAAATTCAATTTTACAAAGCCATAAAAGAAGCTGATTATTTTTGGATTATTTTGACTTTAATTATTAGTTCTCTTTCACTTTTTTCGAGGGCGTATAGATGGAAATATGCTTTAGAACCTTTAGGTTATACCACTAAATTTTGGCATCGTTACCATGCCATCATGATTGGTTATTTAATTAATCTAACCATCCCAAGAGCAGGCGAAGCCTCAAGAGCAGCTATGCTTTACCGATCTGATGAAGTACCATTTTCAACTTCATTTGGAACAGTCATTGCCGAAAGAGCAGTTGATCTCGTTATTCTATTATTACTAATTGCTTTTACAGCTTATGTTGGATATGATGATTTCTTTGCGATTATCAATCAAATAAAAAAAAATGATTTTGGAGGAACTTCTGCTGATGGAAGCGTATTTCCTTGGAAAATAGTTATCTCAATTACATTCGTTTTGGGCGGAATTGTAGCCTTATATTTATTCATAAAAAAACAGAGATTGCGCTTAAAGGCAATAGGATTTGTAAAAGATGCTTTTGCAGGATTGTTCTCGATTTTCAAATTAAAAGCACCTTTGGCATACATTAGTCACACCGTGTTTATTTGGGTTGCATACTTGTTCATGTTTGCAATGCCATTTTTTGCCCTAGAACAAACAGAAGATTTCCCTCTTTCGGGAATTTTCTTGGGATTTATAGCTGGTTCAGTTGGTATGGTATTGACAAACGGCGGAATAGGAACATATCCTGTTCTAGTTGGTTTAGTTGTAGCCTTCTATATAGAAAAAGATTATCCAGAACAAGCTTTAGGAATAGGAACAGCCTTGGGTTGGATCATCTGGTTATCTCAAACCCTACTAATGATCCTTCTTGGATTAATATCATTGGTATTATTACCTAACAATTATTCGAAGGAAAATGAGCCGTCTTGAATCACTTAAAAGTAAAATAGTATCTCTTGAAGATGCAGAACGAAGAGTAAATATGTGGC
Organism: Chitinophaga pinensis; assembly: GCA_945861175.1. Lineage (GTDB taxonomy): Bacteria > Bacteroidota > Bacteroidia > Flavobacteriales_D > Crocinitomicaceae > M0103. Next base: position 7,911 of record CAMATR010000045.1, read on the forward strand.
GCTTAAAAAGCGATAGAATCGTATTTACAAATGGGTGCTTTGACCTTTTGCATGAAGGACATGTTACCTATCTTGCAAAAGCAGCAGAAGAAGGCAATCGACTAGTGCTTGCATTGAACACAGATTCGTCAGTTAAAAGACAAGGAAAGGGAGATGATCGCCCTATCAATGGAGAGGGTTCAAGAGCAATCGTTTTGGCAGCTTTAGGCTTTGTGGATCTGATTGTCCTTTTCGACCAAGATACTCCGTTTGAAATAATTGAATTACTTAAACCTGATGTATTGGTGAAAGGTGCAGATTATGATCCTAACGAACGAGATCCAAATTCCAAAAAATACATCGTGGGCTCTGATGCAGTTTTAAATTACGGAGGAGCGGTTAAGTCAATCGAACTAGTTGATGGATTTTCTACCACGGCGCTACTGGCAAAAGTCAGGAAATAAAAAACCACCCCGAAAGGTGGTTGTTTGCAGCAGTATATAATTTGTTTAAATTCTCGATCTGAACCCACCACCATCGCCCATGTTGAAGCGAAGGAATAATTCAAATCCACCTTTTGCATTTGAAACTGTCTTCAAGCTTGAAATATTAATATCGTAAGCGAATCCTACAGAATATTGATCATATTCCATCATTACTT
>CAMATR010000046.1 GCA_945861175.1 Chitinophaga pinensis
TAAGCATCTTCTCCGTATTTGTCACGAAGTAAGGTGAAAGGTATCCGCGATCAAACTGCATCCCTTCAACAGTTTTAACTTCTGTTTCCGTTCCTTTGGCCTCTTCGACAGTGATAACACCATCGTTACCAACTACTTTCATTGCTTTCGCAATTAAAGCACCTATTGTATCGTCATTGTTAGCTGAAATTGTTGCGATTTGTTTGATTTTGTCATTATCAGAACCAACTTCTTTGGACAATTTTTTTAAGTTTTTTACAACTTCCGCAACTGCCTTGTCAATTCCTCTTTTCAAATCCATCGGATTTGCTCCGGCTGCTACGTTTTTCAATCCTGCACTAATGATTGCTTGAGCAAGCACAGTGGCAGTTGTCGTTCCATCTCCAGCAACATCAGCTGTTTTTGAAGCAACTTCTTTTACCATTTGAGCTCCCATATTTTCGATAGGATCTTTTAATTCAATTTCTTTTGCAACAGTTACACCGTCTTTTGTAATTTGTGGGGCACCGAATTTTTTACCGATCACTACATTTCGACCTTTCGGTCCAAGGGTTACTTTTACTGCGTTTGCCAATGCATCGACGCCTTTTTTTAATTTGTCGCGTGCTTCAACGTCGAAATAAATATCTTTTGCCATTTCTTTCTATTTTAAATTAAATCAATGATTAAAAAATTCCATAGATATCGGATTCCTTCATTATTAGAAGGTTCTTTCCATCCAGTTTGATCTCAGTACCAGAGTACTGACCATATAGAACTACATCTCCAACTTTTACAGTCATTGGCTCGTCTTGTTTACCCTTTCCGGCAGCTATAACGGTACCCTTTAATGGTTTCTCTTTTGCTGTATCAGGAATGATAATACCACTTGCTGTTTTTAGTTCTGCAGGTGCTGGTTCAATAAGAACTCTATCTGCTAAAGGCTTAAACTTAGTTGACATATAATTTGTAAATTTTAATGTTTGCTAATGTCTTGTCTAATTTTGTGCCATCAACAATAAAGCGTCATTTTTGCCCATAATGAACATTTAATGACAAAAAAAATGTCAGAATGCATGACATCCTGACATTTTATAAAAGATTTTTTCTTTTTAGTTTCCTGGAGCAGGTGCTTGTTGACCATTCCCTTGAGGTTGCCCTTGTGGTTGTCCTTGTTCCTGCTCTTGTTGCTGTTGCTTTTGCACTGCAGTGTTCTGCTTTTTTGTATTAAGAGTTAAAACAATACTTGAAACCATAATGATTCCTGCTAGAGACCATGTTGCTTTGTCTATAAAATCATTTGTTTTTTGAACTCCACCAATTTGCTGAGCCGCACCGAAGTCAGAGCTTAGCCCACCTCCTTTAGGATTCTGAATATACACGACAAGAATCAGTAAGATACTCGCTAGAATTATAAGGCTTGAGAATAAAATTTCCATGATTAATTATTTATTTTTTTCTGTAATTCTTCAATTTGGCTTGCAAAGAAAACTTTTTTTTCTGGATTTGTCAATATTAATTGCTCATATGCGAAAATTGCTTTTGGAAAATTTCCTTGCAGTGCGAAAATCTTTGCTAATGTTTCGCTGACGGGCATGCTATTTAGACTAATACTTTCTTTGGCTTTTTTGGTAGGAGAATAAAATTCTTTTTTTGGTTTTTCTTCTTCCTCATTTGTTCTTTTTGGTCTCGATATTTTAGGTTCATCTTTTAAAAAGAGTTCAAGTATCAAGTCAATTCTATCTTTTTCTTCATCAAAAGGTTCTGGCTTTGAATTAGCACTCGATCTAAGCCATGTTGAGAAAGATTTTTTATCTTCTTCCGAAGGATTTACCAAATGTTCATCTAAGAAGCTATTTGCTTCAATTGATTTGGCATCTTGAATTTCTTTGTTTTCTTCAATTTCTTCATTTAGATCTCTGTGAGTTTCCGATATAAGATGATCCAAATTATAACTTGAGGCTATTACCCCTGACAATAGTTCCTTTTCGAATAAGTCTTCTGCCGTATTTTTTTTACTTATTTCCTCAAAAGGAGATTGTATATCGGAAGTTTCCGACCTACGAATGTTTAAGGTAATTATTTCTGAATCCTCTATATCACCCTCAGCTAATTCTGATGGGTTGCCCGATGGAATAAGTTCGATGTCTATTTTTTCAATTAGTTCAGAATTTGTTTCAGGAATTATTAGTTTTAATTCATTCTCCGCTTCCTTAGACGAGTTACTTTTATTTTCAGGTGCTATAGAACTTGAATTTTGGGTGAGCACTTCTGCTTTTCTATGAATTAATTCGTAAAGCTGAATGCGATCTGAGATTCGATAAGCATATTTCGAAAGTTCCTGATCAAACCGAACATCTTTTCTATTCGATAAGGCTTTTAAATAAAGAATCGGAAAAATCTGGGCATAAGGAAAGTTTTCCGTCATATCGCGCAAATCATCAACATCCTGAACACTCAGTTTTGCTGGTTGTTCTATTCTAAAAGCTATATCTTGAATATTCAGCACTACCAATTAGATAAAAGTTTATTAATTACGTCCTGAACAATTTGGGTGTTAATTTCTTCTAATAATGTACGTTCAACTGTAGCTAGATCTGTGCTAGAGTCAAAGTCGACAAATCGAGTGCTATTGATATTCATTTTCTCTTCCTGCGGAGCAGAAACGAAAATAGTAAATAATACACTGATTGTTAACCGGTTCTTCGCTGAATTGTCGCCATCTTGAATTGCGACTGGCGTAACGCTGTAATTACTAATCTTTCCCTCAATATAAACTTCACCTTCACCTGTGTCAGGGTTTAACATCAGTCGTGTGTTGTTTTGAATTCCGTCTTTTAACTGCTCAGACAACTGCGGTGCATAGCTTATTGGAGTGTTAGGAGCATTGTTTTCCAATGTTCGAACCGAAAATGTTTTCCATTCCGGCGGCATTGATCCATTATCGATAAATGATACACTGCTTGGCCAGCAGGAGCTAAGAAGCATGATAACCGCGAAAAGTAATAGAAATTTCATTAGTCTATCAAATTGTATTCTTTGATTTTCCGATAAAGTGTTCTTTCTGAAATACCTAGCTCGGAAGCCGCATATTTTCTTTTACCACGATGTTTATCCAAGGCCTTTTGTATTAATTCTTTTTCTCGATCTTCAAGTGATAAAGATTCTTCAACTTCTTCATGACTTTCAAAATCAAAATCTTGATTACCAACAGTGAAATCTGGGTCTGGATTATTTGCTGGAGGCAGCATTCTAGGTTGATTAATGGTTGATTGACTTACATCCTGATAAAACCTGTTAACCATCGATGTTTGGTCTTTATTTAGCGGGATTTCTCCACTGTGAGAAAGCAGTTCAACGACAAGTTTTTTAAGGTCTGTTAAGTCTTTCTTCATATCGAAAAGAAACTTATACATTAATTCTCGTTCTGAAAAATTATCAGCTCCTGATTCGTTGACAACAGAAGGTACTTTCTCTGCTTCTGCAGGTAAGTAGCTGTTTAAAATAGCCGCTGAAAGTTCTCTAGACGTTTCAATGACCGAAATTTGTTCAACTATATTTTTCAATTGGCGAATATTTCCAGGCCAACTGTATTGGTTGATCAATTTGACAGCATCTTCAGTTAAACGAATTGCGGGCATCCTATACTTGTCAGCGAAATCGTTTGCAAATTTTCGAAATAACAAATGTATGTCTTCAAGGCGATTCTTTAAGGGGGGCAGGGTAATAGGTACTGTGCTTAGGCGGTAAAATAAATCCTCTCTGAATTTACCCGAGTTGATTGCTCGTTGCATATTTTCATTTGTCGCTGCAACAACCCGGACATTCGTTTTTATTGCTTTGGATGAACCCACTCGGATAAATTCACCAGTTTCAAGAACGCGAAGTAATCTTACCTGCGTTTGCATTGGTAATTCAGCTACTTCATCTAAGAATATTGTTCCTCCATCTGCGACTTCAAAATAACCTTGTCGGCTACCATGGGCTCCAGTAAATGAACCTTTTTCGTGTCCAAAAAGTTCAGAATCTATCGTGCCTTCGGGAATTGCACCGCAATTCACAGCAATATATTCTCCATGCTTCCGTGAACTTAAATGATGAATCACTTGTGGGACAATTTCTTTACCTGTTCCACTTTCTCCCGTAACTAGCACTGATATATCAGTTGGTGCAACTTGAATTGCAACTTCCAATGCTCTATTGAGCAGAGGTGTATTTCCAATAACACCGAAACGCTGTTTGACTTGCTGCAGATTCATTGAGGTTATTATTTATGTGGTTCTAGTATTTCTACAACTTCGCCTAAAAGGGTTGCAGAAGTGCAGTTGTCAATTCTTACCAAAACGTAATGTCCTTTGTCAAAATTACCTTTTGGAAAAACGACTTTTGAGTTTCTTGAATCTCTGCCACTCATGTGTTCAGCCGACCGTTTTGAAAATCCTTCAACCAATACTTTGGCTACTTTTCCTATTTGTCTTTTGTGGGAGGCAAGCGAATACTGTAATTGTTTATCTATAATTTCATTTAAACGCCTTGCTTTTATATTCTCTGGGACATCGTCATCAAATCTTCGTTCTGCAAGTGTTTTTGGACGTTCAGAGTATTTAAACATGTAAGCGAAGTCATATTGAACAGTGTCCATTAAACTCAATGTTTCAGCATGTTCTTCTTCTGTTTCGCCGCAAAATCCGGTAATAATATCAGTTGAAATAGCACAATCAGGCATGATTCTTTTTATTGCATCAACACGATCGAAATACCATTCGCGAGAATAGCCCCTATTCATTCTTTCTAAAACAGCCGTATTCCCTGATTGCACTGGCAAGTGAACATATGGACAGATATTTTCATATTTCGCCATGATCTCTAATACGTCATCAGTCATATCTTTTGGGTGAGAGGTTGAAAAACGAACGCGTAAATCCGGGGAGACTTTAGCAACCATCTCCATCAGTTGTGCAAAATTTGTTGTTTCCTTCTCATTGTCTTTGATATCGCCTTTTGAAGTAAGATTCCAACGATAACTATCTACATTTTGACCGAGTAGCGTAACTTCTCGATACCCATTTGCAAAAAGGTCTTGACATTCTTCTATAATTGTTTGCGGATCTCTTGAACGCTCGCGTCCTCTTGTAAAGGGAACCACGCAGAAAGAACACATGTTGTCGCAGCCCCTCATAATTGTAACAAAAGCAGAAACCCCTCCCTGATCCAATCGAACAGGAGAAATGTCGGCATAGGTTTCGTCTCGAGAAAGTAATACGTTCACAGCTTTCTGACCAGTACCTACTTCTTCTATCAAATTTGGCAGATCTCTGTAGGCATCTGGACCAGCAACAAGGTCAACTAATTTTTCTTCTTCAAGCAACGCTTTTTTTAATCTCTCAGCCATGCATCCAAGAATACCAACCACAAGTTTTGGATTTGTTTCTTTTTTTATCTTGAATTCGGTAAGTCGATTGCGAACGCGTGTTTCAGCGTTTTCGCGAATTGAACAAGTATTGATTAAAACAACATCCGCCTCGTCAATATTTCTTGTTGTTGAATAACCTTCTTTCGTCATAATCGAAGCGACTACCTCGCTATCTGAAAAATTCATCTGACAACCGTAGCTCTCAACATAAAGTTTCTTTCCAATTTTGTTTTCAACAATTTCTACCATTACAGCTTCACCTTGTCTCTCTTCATCAATAACTTTGTGTCCTGTTTCCATTAAATTTGTTGCTCTTAAAACGTTTGCAAAATTAACCAATTTTACATAGTGTGTCAAAATGTCAGTTCTAAAAATCGTTAAGTTTTTAAAATTTGTCAAAAAAATAGTTGAATTAGAAAAAAAATCTTTAACCTATGGTTAAATAGAAACAAATAAAAGAAAGGTATTATCATCTGGTTGTTATTTGGACTCAAATACCTTTATTTTACACCGCTTAAAGAACTGCTAAAACAAAAAATTATATAAAAATGGCTAAAAATCTTGTAATTGTTGAGTCACCCGCTAAAGCAAAGACTATTGAGGGATACCTCGGAAAAGACTTTGTTGTGAAATCTAGTTTTGGACATGTTAGGGATCTATCAAAAAAAGGATTATCTATCGATATAGAGCATGGATTTAAGCCTAATTATGAGGTTTCTGCAGATAAAAAGCAAATTGTTTCAGAATTGAAAAAATTAGCGAAGGAAGCACAGACAGTTTGGCTCGCTACGGACGAAGATCGAGAAGGGGAGGCTATTTCTTGGCATTTATACGAGACTTTAGATCTAGCAAAAAAGGATACTAAAAGGATAACGTTTAATGAAATAACGAAAACAGCAATTTTAAAGGCGATTGAAAAGCCTAGAGAAATTAATAAGAAATTGGTAGATGCTCAGCAGGCTAGAAGAGTATTAGACCGTATTGTGGGCTTTGAACTTTCACCAGTTTTGTGGAAAAAAGTTCGTCCGAGTTTGTCTGCTGGCCGAGTTCAATCCGTCGCAGTGCGATTAATCGTTGAGCGAGAACGTGAAATTGAAAAGCATAAAACAGAGGGTTTTTATAGGATTAATGGTCTGTTTTCCTCTGCTAAAGGAAAAGTGAAATCAGAACTATCGAAGCATCTAAACAACGAAAATGACTCTTTGTCTTTTTTGGAATCATGTAAGAATGCAAATTTTATCGTAGAAGATGTCCAACAAAAACCGGCAACAAAATCTCCTTCTGCGCCATTCACAACATCAACCTTGCAGCAGGAAGCAAGCTTAAAGCTGGGTTTCTCCGTGTCAAGAACAATGTCTGTAGCTCAGCGACTCTATGAGGCAGGGCGAATTACATACATGAGAACTGATTCTGTCAATTTATCTGAAACAGCTGTTACAGGTGCCAAAAGTGAGATATCTAGAGCATTTGGTGAAAACTATTCCAAACCAACAAAGTATACCACGAAAAGTAGTAATGCACAAGAGGCGCACGAGGCTATTCGTCCTACGGATTTTGGTGTTCATTCAATCACAGGAGAGAGAGATGATGAAAAACTTTACGATTTGATTTGGAAAAGATCTATTGCATCACAAATGGCTCATGCACAACTAGAGCGTACAACGATAAAAATTGCAGCTTCAGGTGTTTCTGATCATTTCGTTGCTAAAGGTGAGGTCATCAAATTTGACGGTTTTTTAAAAGTTTACCTTGAATCAAATTTAGATCAAGAACAAGATGAAGATGAGGAGACCGCAAGTGAAAGTTTACTGCCAGATTTGAAAAAAGGAGATGGTCTTGAAAAAGAATCAATTGTTGCAATGGAGCGATTCTCTCGACCGCCTTCTAGACATGTTGAAGCTTCATTAGTGAAAAAAATGGAAGAACTAGGAATCGGCAGGCCTTCAACTTATGCTCCGACAATTTCTACGATTCAAAAAAGAGGCTATGTTGAAAAAGTTGAAAGGGAGGGTGAAAAGCGGAACTATGTAGTTCTTGAATTGGCCAATAATTCAATTTCAAAAGAAGAGCGGTCCGAAACAACAGGAAAAGAGAAGAATAAATTGTCACCTACAGATATTGGAATCGTTGTTACTGATTTTCTTGTCGAGCATTTTGAACGCATAATGGACTATCACTTTACTGCGAAGGTAGAAGAAGAGTTTGATGAAATTGCGAAAGGATTAATTCAATGGACCAGCATGATACATGAATTTTATGATCCCTTTCACAAGAATGTTGAAAATACATTGGAAAACTCTGATAGAGCGACAGGAGAGAGAATTCTCGGTACACATCCTGTTTCAGGTAAAAAAGTGTTGGCAAGAATTGGTCGATTTGGACCAATGATTCAAGTTGGAGACGAACAAGAAGATGGAGAAAAACCCCAATTTGCATCTTTACTCAAAGAGCAGTCTATTAATTCTGTTTCTTTGGACGAGGCACTCAAGCTATTCGATTTACCGAGAAATTTAGGGGAATATGAGGGACTTGATTTAAAAGTGAATATCGGTCGATTTGGACCATATGTGCAATATGGTAAAAGCTTCGCTTCAATTCCAAAGGATGATGATCCTTTATCTATGTCAAGAGAACGCGCAATTGAAATTGTCAACGCAAAAAAAGAAGACGATGCAAATAAATTAATTAAAACGTTTGAATCAAGAGATGATGTTCAACTGCTGAACGGAAGATGGGGAGCATATTTAAAGATTGGTAAAAATAATTTCAAACTACCAAAGGGAACTGAAGCTGATAAATTGAGCCTTGAAGAATGCTTGCAAATAGCAGAAAGTCAAGGGACTAATTCTAAAAAGTCAGCACCGAAAAAGACTGCACGCAAAAAGTAATATTTTAGTTTTTAAACATCTGTCTTTTCAATACTTTCTGGCTGTTCTAGCAATGCTATCTTGCTTTAATTTAGTTTTGGACAAAATCATCATGTATGAAAGACATTTCTATTTACTTTTCTCCCATTTCAATAGAAGGAGAATTCAGCGAGTTAACACTTGGCGGCTCTATTTTCCGTCATACTGAAGCTAACTTTCCTGAAATAAAAAAGGGTGGCGCTGCAATAATATACGTTCCTGAGTACA
>CAMATR010000047.1 GCA_945861175.1 Chitinophaga pinensis
CTGGAGCTAATTGACTTACTTGAATGGGTGTTTGCTCGGCAGAAAGAATGTTTTGCAAAACAAGTTTTCCCTGTGCATCATACAGCGTGTAGGTTACATTTTCAAACACACTCGTCTTGATGTTCAAAACATCTTGAGTTGGGTTGGGGAAAAGAGTGACTTGGTAGTCGGGAGCGAAATCCTCCAGTCCTACAAAGTTCCAATTGGTTTGATGGAAACCTTGCGTTAGTTCGTTGGTTCCATCGGTTCCTGTGTTAATCACTACTTCGCCAATTGTAAAGTCGATCTTTGCACTAGCATTGGAGTAAGATTCCCCTTGCGTGGATACGACTTCCTGTGCTGAGACAGAAATAGAAGCAAATAGTGAAAAAAACACGATTGTGTGTTTCTTCATTGAGTTGATCTTTTATTAAGATTCGTCTTAAGTCGCCTCAAATGAAGAGAGCGGAAATTGAACTATTCTTGGTTGATTTAGAGTAAATGTAGTAAATAAATCATGTAAATAAATGTTTTGTGTTATAAAAATGAGATAGTTATGGTTGTGGTTAATGCCAATAATTTTAAAAAATCATGAGAAAAAACCTATTATTACTTTGCATGCTTTCATTTTTCATTCTTTCATGTAAAAGTGAAAATCAGAAAAGAATGGACGCAATCACTGAAGAAGTTATTTTATTAAACTCAAATTCTGAAAACCTATTAGATAACATGGAGCGCGCATCTCAAAATTATCAAACCGCTATGGATCAAAAAATAAGAATGGTAGGTTTAGACCCTGAGTATAAAGAAGATGACGAAAAAATAAAAGACCTTAAAATAAACTTGATAAGATTTTTAAAGAATTAGACGACAATAATTCAAAAGTTAAAAAATTAAATTCTGAATTTGATAAGTTGAAAGCACAAAAATAAATTCAAACAACATTAATAAAGAGCAACTTAATAGGTTGCTTTTTTTATGCCTTTTAATTCTAAAGTATCTATCAATATATTTAAGTTGTCGGGAATATGTCGGGAAACAAAAATGCCAAACCTTTGATTTACAACGATTTGGCATTCCCTTTTGTGACCTCGTAAGGATTCTAACCTTAAACCTCCACAGCCGTAATGTGGTGCTCTATACAGTTGAGCTACGAAGCCGATAATGTTTCTAAACTAGAAACAATCTTGTATTTAACTTTTAACTCACAAGAACATTCGTTTATGTGTTGCCTCCGACTAAACGGATTGAGCTATAAAACCTTCTGTGGCTGCAAAGATACAGTGTTTTTTCTTTTTTGCAATAGAAAAGCTTGAATTTATTCAATCATAGCTGAGATACCTCGATCGAGAAGTCCCACGCACATCGGTTTCAAAGCTTCAAAATCACCTCGCTTAACCTGACATTTGCCATTGTGGTGAATAATCCAAGTACATTGCTCCGCTTGGACTGGTTGGTGACCGCAAACTTCAATCAATGAGGTAATAACATGCTCAAATGTATTCACATCATCGTTGTAAACAATCAAGTCCTTAGAATCAACCAATAACTCTAATACCTCCTCTTCAAACTGTTCTTGTATGCCCATGCTAATTCTTAATTTAAATATCTATTTAAACCAACTTTATTACTTCTTCTATTCAATGGTTCCCTTTAAGCCAAACGACTCCAGTTTAACTATCAAAACAGGAACTTTATCCTCTGGAACGTCAAAGATACGCAATTCTGTTTTTAAGTCGTTTCGCTTAAATTCGCGGCGATAATTATAACGTAATAACCAATCGCTAAAATCACCTGGTAAAGACGAGCCCATGAATTCTACTTTAACAACCTTTACTTTTTCATCAACACTATTCTGCACATATACCGTATCAATATCATCTTTAAAATAAAACACTTGCGGTAAGGATTCCTTAGAATCAGCAATGGCCGATTTTACTTTTTTATCATTCTCGTCGTAGTAGAAACTTCCTTGACTATTGTATCTATTCAATATTTCTCTTGGAAACTCATCAAATGTCTTTTTGGTGACAATCTGAACTTTTTCAATCTTTTTTGTTTCAGTTACTAATAAAGAAAGATCGATTTTTATTTCACTCTTTATTGGTTCTGCACTCCTCGGATTGGCTGGTCCTCCTTTTGAAGTATTCGGTATATTTTTTGGTGTTTGTTTACTTTCAAGAACTGTTTCTCCTTTATCTTTCAAAATTTGTTCGGCTTCAGCCAATGTAATTCTTTGTGATTTATAATATGCCGTTATAAAAGCATCCTTGATTCCTTTGTCAATTGCTTCTTGTTTCTTTGGCCTAGACTCATCAATTGAATTAAACATTCCTGAAGAATAACGAATTTGACCGTTTGGCAATCGACTACTGATCAATGGTTCCATGTTACTTATCACTTTAGCATTAATAGGATTATTAAAAACCCCAACCTGCACCGTGTAAAACAAGCCCAAATGATTTTCAATAGGATCAGCTTTTACTCCTCCTGGAACAGTATTGTAATCTGTTTCTGCAATTATTGGCATTGCTTCAACTGCCGGAGTAAGGCTGTCGAAAATTGTTATCCCCATTTTTTCTGCAGTATTTGCTGCCATTTCTAATACAAGTTCGTTCTCCCCTTTTGGTATACATTGTTTACTTAATTCAAGGGCCCTAGCCTCGGCAAGCGTAATACGTTTACCATCACAGTATGCTATGGCGAATGCATCAGCGTAACCAATCGCTCGAATCTTATTTCTAGCATCCAACGCATTAATCGAACTATTGAAATATCCCGCCATGTATCGGGTAACTCCGTTGTTCAATGTCTCTCCAGAAACAGGATTAAATTCTCGAAATCTATCTTGCGGTATTGGTTTAGAGAAAGCCCCAACTTGAACGCGATAAACAAGCCCAGATGCACTTTTGACATTTACAGGAATGGGCTTTGTCATTGTTGATGCAACAACAGTCTTATTAATTTCTAATCCACTCGCAGGCAAAGGAACAAGAGCCGCAATCAATGCAGCGCGCTGAATTGGTTCAACACCTCGTTTCAATAAATTCTGCATTTTCATGGCTTCCGTTTTATCCTTTGGTAAAGCTAAATTCGCCAATGTTTGATTGTTGACTAATTGTTGCTTCATCATATTTAGTTCTTTTTCCATTTGAGCAATGTGCAATAAATTTGCTTGCACTTTTACTTTATTCTCCTCTGTCGGTTGATCAATAGATGATGCAATCAACTGCTTCGAAACTGAACGCTCCTCGCGAAGTTGGGCGTCTAAAGTAATAATTTGTTTTTCAAGTTGCAAAGCAGGAAGTGCTTTCTCAACATAGTTTTTATACAGCTCTGTTGTGGCTATTTCCCTTTCTTCAGCATATCCAACATTCTGTTTCATTGCCTCACTTGAAAGTGTTTCATTCACATTGACCTTGCTTGTCAACTTCTTATCTAATAATGTTATTTGCTGCTCAATAAGATTTTTTTGCTCAACTTTTAATTCTTTTTCTTGATTTAACATTGCGGCTTGCTTCGGCTTAGAAGCAGCAATCTGCTGGTCGAGTTCATTGATTATTTTTGATAATTCACCAACCTCAATTGTGTATCTCCTTTTTTTAGACTTAAGAGCTTCGTCTGTCTCCAATGATTCAATACCGTTTTCTTTTTGCAGCTGCTGTATATTATTTTCAACAAGCGATTCTCTCAATTGATCATTTAATGCTTCCTGCTTTTGAATGATTTCATTCACTATATATTTTTTCTCTTGCAAATCTTTTGTCTTTGATGCCTTCTCGTTTAACACCATGATTTCTTTTTGCGCCGATTCATTGTACAAAATTGCAGAACGAGTAGTAATTGATGTTGCCTCATTCAGTCCTTCTTTTGCCTTCAATTCTTTTGTAATCGTCTCATTTGTATTATTCTGAAGAATAATTTCATTTGCCATCAACTCATTCTCGCGAATTACCTGCTTTTGCTGTACTTCTACTAATTCTTTCTGAATGACCTGCTTTTCTTTTTTATTTAATGAATTATCGGTAAGATTATTTGTAAGCTGAGCCTCCTTAGAATTCAATTGATTCAATGATGGATCATTGTATCGCTGATCTGTCTTGTTTTCTGCAATAACTTCAACTTTCTCAAGTTCTCCAATCGAAATCTTCAAGCTTCTGCGCTTATTTTGAACAGCAGACAATTCAGATTTTAACCATTCGGATTTTTCTGTTTCTACTGAACTAGATAAGGAATTTCCGCTGTTTTTTTCTTGCTGAGAAAGCGCTGCAATCAACTTGTTTTCATATTCAGATAATTGAATATCCTGATCTTCTATTTCTGATTTTGTCTTATAAACAGTGTCTAGGACCCCAACTTGATCCTTCAATTGTTCCTTGCGGAAATTTTCTACAAATAGATTTTTGCTGGCGGAACTAACTTGCGGCTCAGCTATACTTTTTATTTCTGCTTGCTCTTGTTGAACAGTTTTGTCTTGAACTGCCGCACTAACTTTTACCAGTAATTCCTCTTCTGTAGCAAGAAGAGAATTGTTTTTATCCTCTTCTGTCTTATTTGAGTTTGTTATTACAGAAACATTTTCTGCGGAGACAGAGTCCAATGTGTTAATTGCAGACTCTTTCGCAGGTGCTGGTTTTGCACTAATTTCTAATAAACGATTAACCTCTTGCTGACGTATTTCAATTTTATTCTCTAGATTTCTACTAAGAGCTGTTAATTGCCTTTGTTCCTCTTTTAATTTAATATCATTTGGATTGTTAGTTAATTGTTGATCGATTTCCTCCTGACGATTATACGCTCGTGCCAATAATTGCTGATCAGCAGCTAAAAGTTCCTGTTGTTTCCGCTCCTCTGGGAGCAATGCATTCTCAGTTAATGACTTTTCTTTTTCAAATAAGGAATCAAGCTTTTCAACGATTACTCGCTCCTGTTCAGGTAAAAGTTCTGCAATTACAGTAGAAGCGATTTTTCTATCAAACTCATCAATTCGATTCTCATTTTCTAATTTCAACTCTTCCAGTACCTTTAATTCTTTCTTAATCTCACGATCATTTGGTTTTATTTTTAATTCTTCTTGCAATAACTCAGTACGAGCCACTAAAACAAGTCGTAGGTCTTGTTCTTGTTCGAGCATCGCAGTGTTTTTATCCTCCTGACTCATACTTGAAGATAAAATCTCTTTCTGTTTGTCTTCATATTCCGGATTAAGATCATTTACTTCTTGGATTTTATCATTTTCATTAACAGAAATCAAAGGTTTACCAGCATTAAGATTTAAAATATCCTGATTTAATGCTGAAATACGCTTCTCATTCTCTACCTTTAATTCTGACAGGGCTTGTTTTTTATTTAACAACTCCGCATTGGTAGGATCCTTTTCCAATTGTTTTCTTACACTTAGCTCTTGAGAAGTAAAGTTTTTCTGAAGATCCTGCTCTACTTTTAATTCTCGCTTACTGCGATCTAAATCAGAACCGCTAGTATTTCTTGATGCAGCTATATTTTTCTCGTACAATGGATCAGCTAAATTTATCGTTTCAGCTTTTGATTTCTCCACTGACTCTGGGGTCACTTTTTCATTTAGTTTACTTGTAATAAGCTGCTCACGCTCATCAGATCCTGCCTCAACACTAGCGGATAATATTTGTAATTGCTCTTTTTCCTTTTTAAGAAGTTCGTTCGTAGGATTTTTCGCTATTGCTTTCTCAATTTCATCCTTACGTCGGTTAATGTCTTGAATCAAGAGCTTATCTTTTTGCTGAATCTGCAACAGCTTTTGCTCTTCCGTTAAAGTCGTGTTATTCTCAATCGAATTAATTTCTTCATTGTATTTTGGACTTAACTTAAAAATTTGCTGTTCCTGTGTTTGTAAAGGATTATCATTCTCCAGTTCGGTTTGCTTATTTTCAAAGACTGCTATTTCCTTTACTGGTTCAATCTCCTTTACTACTGCCATTTCTTTTACTGGTTTATTCTCCTTAACTGCGGCAATTTCCTTTACAGGTTCATTCTCCTTAACTACGGCAATTTCCTTTACAGGTTCATTCTCCTTAACTACGGCAATTTCCTTTACCGGTTCATTCTCCTTAACTACTGCAATTTCCTTTACCGGTTCATTCTCCTTAACTACTGCAATTTCCTTTACTGGTTCATTCTCCTTAACTACTGCAATTTCCTCTACTGGTTCATTCTCCTCAACTACTGTAATTTCCTTAACTGGTTCAATTTGCTTAGCAACTTGCACTGCAGTTAATGGGGTTACAACATTTTTTGGTTCAATTTTATTTTCATTTTGGGCAACTTGTGTAGCTTTTTTATTTTGATCTACTGAATTCACTATTGGTTTATTTACAGCTAAAAGTTGCTCATCTCTCGATTTAATTGCCAACTCTGTTTTTGATTTCAATCCATTAAGCAACTCCTTTTTAGCTTGAATCGTTTGATCAGTTGGATTTTTTACTGCATCATTGTTAAGCTTAACAATCTCATTTTGAATTGTTGTCAAAAGTTTATTATCCTGAGCATTGAGATATTCAACCTTTTGAGCGTCCGACATACCCTGATTAGATGTAATTTTTTGAGTACGACTGCTATAATCAGAATCCAATTGAGTCATCAATTCAGTCTCATTTCTAGCTGTAATTATGCTTTGTGTAGCTTGTTTTTGTTGATTGACTGGATTTTGATTCGCCGTAACTTGTTTGGTAATTTCAATTTCTTTATTTCTCTTTTGAACTATTTCGTCTGCTGAAGTTTTGGCTTGTTGCAAAGCTTGTTGCTTGTTTTGAAGTGAAATATCATTTGGTGTCTTTTTTAACTGATCATTTACTACAGATAATTCTGAATTTACTGCTTGCAACATGCGCACATCTTCTTTATTCAACGATTCCAATTTCTGCTGATTTGTCAAACCTTTCGTATTATTGATAGTTTCTTTTCTTGACTGATACTCGGGATCAACTTGTGCAATTGCCTGTTGAGGGCTCATACTGGCAGTCGGATTTGAAGTGGTTTTTGGTATCGTTGAATTAACTTTTTTGGTTTCAGCCAAAACATCTTTGCTCACAACAGTTAGGATGTCTAATTCATGTTGCTCAACGATTACATTCAGCTCTCTGAGGTAATTCTCCAGATTCTCCTTTTCTAAAGACAATTGTGAATTCAACCCTTCACTTGATTGTTGAATTTTAGCAATATCCTCTAATCGCTTATTAATCATTCGCAGTGCTTTTCGCTCATTAGAAAGCATTTTATACAATCTTACTTCTGCATTGAGATTAGGATCATCCTGTATTCCTTGATCAGATGACTTATATTCGCTGTAAATATTTTGTGCCGAAAGATTATTTACAACAACAACCCTTCCTTTAATCGCCGGATCTTTTTTCTCTATTTCAATTACTTGCTGCGCTACGAAAGAGTTCAATGAATTCGTATTAGGCTTTTCAGTTTCTTGCATTCGGGTATTAGACTCTTGAACAGAAACTGCAACAAGTGATTGATTTGAAATCACATCTTTCAAAAGTTCCATGTGCTGACTCACAAAATATTTTTCTTGGCGGATCTTATTAATTGATTTTTGAAGAATATCTCGTTCCTCTCCTATCATCATGATTTCCTCTTCTTTGGACGCAATTTTAGATTTAATTTCATCTGCTTCTTTTGACTTAGAAAGCTCCAAACTATTATTTAATGTTTGAATTTGTAATTGCAGCGTACTTATATCGCGGTTAAAGCCATCAACTTTACTGCCCATTTCAACAATTTGATTATCATAAATGACAGATTTATCCACCATATTCCCCATCAAATTCGAAGCAGTGTCTTTCAGTATTCCCTGCAGCATTATGCGATTAGATGACAATAAAACAAGTGCCTCCTTATCATTGCCTTCTACTAATAATTTATCAAATTGAGCACTTAATGATTTTAACTTGTCTAGGTCTCGAATGGAATTCGCAGAATTTACCAAATTTGATATCGAATCTCTCAAATCAATTAAATCGACAGAATAATCTTTTATTTCCTGTTGCTCCTCCATCAAAAGTTTTGCCTCTTTAAGCAACTTATATTTTTGGTCAGCATCTGCTAAATTATTCGAGGCAGCAACTTTTTGCTTTATCTGCTCTTCAAGATTTAAAAATTCCCCTGTATTTTCTATGATAAGATTATTGATGTTATTTGATAGACTTTCAATATTGGATTTATTTTCAAGCCCTTTTTTAATTTGATCTTGCAAGCTATAGGCTACCTCGACATTGTTCAGCTTTGCATAACCAAGTTCAGCGAGCACAGAATTCGTTTGTTTTTCATCTTCAATTTTTTTCATGTCAAACTCATTGACATTCACATTCAATTCACCACGTTTCTGAATTACTTCTGCCATTACATTAGCAGGTTCATCAACCACTTGATCAAACTGATTGACAATTCTGATATTTTCTACCCCATTTTCGGCAACATGCATGATCATCTGTTTCAATGGTTTAAATTCCTTCATAAAGGGAATCGTTATAATGGACCTAAATTCCTGAGGC
>CAMATR010000048.1 GCA_945861175.1 Chitinophaga pinensis
GGTTTTCGAAAGAAGAATTTCAGGATGATTGGCGGATTAATGTTTTGGGTGCGGCTGAAAGTGTTCAATATTTTTTACCACAATTGAAGTTGGCTCAGAAGGCTTCTGTAGTTTTTTTTAGCTCTGTTGCTGCTTCTACCGGAATGCCTTTTCATGCATCAATCGCAATGGCTAAAGGAGCAGTAGAAAGTTTGACTAAATCACTAGCAGCTGAGCTCGCTCCATCAATTCGTGTAAATTGCATAGCACCTTCTCTGACAGATACACCGCTGGGCGCTAAATTTCTTTCTTCGGATGAAAAAAGAGAAGCTGCAGCTCTTCGGAATCCAATGAAAAAAGTAGGTTCTGCTGAAGAGATGGCTCAGTGTATTGAGTTTCTAATATCTGACGCTTCTGCTTGGATAACGGGTCAAGTTTTGGCTGTAGATGGCGGACTAGGATCTCTTCGGGGAGTTTGACTTCCCATTTTTTGTTAATGATAAGTACTCTTTTTATTTTTATTTTACCTTCGTATCTAAATTAATTTTAAAAATGAGTACATCTAAAATTGCCTTACTATCTGTTCTGGGTCTTCTTTTGTTATTTTTCTTCAATGGTTGTTCTACCTACAATTCAATGGTGGATAAAGAAGAAAATGGTGTAAAGAAAAGTTGGCAGCAAGTGGAAGTTCAGTACCAAGCGAGAATGGATAAAACAAAAAACCTTTTTGAAATTGTAATGGCGAATGCTGATTATGAAAAATCAACTTTAAAGGATATCGTTGAGGCTCGCGCCAATGCTACGAGGATTACAGTGAATATTGATGATATGTCGCAGGAAAATCTGGATAAATTTCAAAAGGCACAGGATCAATTCGGTAAATCACTTGGCCGACTATTGGCTGTTTCCGAAAATTACCCCGATTTAAAAGCAAGTGAAGCATTTATTGGTTTCCAGGCCCAATATGAAGGAATGGAAAATCGAATTGCGAAGGCTAGAACTGATTTCAATGATGTTGTGGGAGATTATAATTCTTATATCCGACGTTTTCCAAAAAATATTTGGGCAGGTATGTTTGGCTTTGATAAAAAAGCCTATTTCCAAGCTCAAGAAGGAGCTGAGGTAGCTCCAGATATAAAGAGTATGAGAGAATAATTAAATTGAGCGACTTCGGTCGCCTTTTTGTTTTATCAATGACAACAACGGCAACATTATTTTCAGAATCCCAAAAGGAACTTATTCTTGATGCGATTACTCAGGCAGAAAAGAATACTTCAGGTGAAATTCGTGTTCATTTGGAAGGTAAATGTAAAGATGATCCTGTCCAACGTGCTTTTCGTGTGTTCAAGAAATTGGGAATGGAAAAAACTAAATTACGCAACGGAGTGCTTTTCTATTTTGCAGTGGCAGATAAGAAATTAGCAATCATAGGAGACAAAGGAATCCATGAGTTGGTCCCTGAAAACTTTTGGCATTCAATCAAAGAAGAAATGGTGAAAGATTTTAAGCACGAAAACTTTACAGAGGGATTGGTGAAAGGAATTTTAGAAGCAGGACAACAATTAAAAGTTCATTTTCCTTATTCTAACGATGATGTAAATGAATTAACAAACGATATTTCATTCGAATGAAAGGGGTCCGCTATTTCTCAATTTTATCGGTAGTTTTCTTTTTTTGGATTTTCAATTCATTATTCGCTCAGGATTTATTGCCCGAGAGACCTAAGCCAAATCGCTTGGTGAATAATTTATCTAAAGAGTTTCCCAATTTTATTTCCGCGCAACAAGTGGAGCAATTAGAATCAGAATTGCAGTATTTTGCTGATACAACATCCAATCAAATAGCTATTGTTATTATAGATGATTTGGGAGGATTAGAACCATGGGAATTTGCAGCCAAAATAATTGATAAATGGGGTATAGGTCAGGAGAAAGAAGATAATGGTGTTGTTCTGCTTATCAAACCAACAGGTGGAAAAAATGAACGAAAAATATTCATTGGAACTGGACGTGGTTTGGAAGGGGCAATACCCGATCTTACTTGCAAGGAAATTATTGAAAATGAACTTGTTCCATATTTTAAGAAACAACAATACTTCGAGGGTATTGTAGCGTCAGTTCGAACTATAGAGTCGCTTTCAATTGGTGAATACAATTCCAAAGAATATACGAAATCAAATAAATCCTCAGAATTACCAGGAGCAATTGTGGTACTTGTAATTATTGCGGTTGTGCTCATCATTTCAGCACGAAATAGAGGCGGAGGCGGAGGTTTTACCATGGGTAGAGGTGGTATTTTCTTTGGTGGAGCTGGATTTGGTGCCTTTGGTGGACATTCAGGCGGCGGCCACGGCGGTGGCTTTGGCGGCTTTGGCGGCTTTGGCGGTGGGAGCTCGGGTGGCGGTGGTGCCGGCGGAAGTTGGTAACTATGATATAATGTTTGTTTCCTTATCAAAACGCTTATACGAAACGAGCACAGCAAGTATAGCCAAACCAACCATAACGGTAAAACTTATCGTAATCAAGCCGAATTCCAATGTGCCTGCTATTAATTCTTTTGTCGCAAGAACCACATTTACAACCGGAATGGCTGCAGTGATTGCATTTAATTCTATACCTGGGAAAAATCCAACCATCGCGGGTAAAACCATTACAATATTAAGCGGGGTTATAATACTCTGCGCTTCTTTGAAACTTTTTGCATAAATGGCAACAGGGATCATTACTCCAGCAAAAAATACTGTCAAAGGAATCAATAGACTATATAGCATGACTACAAAACCTGGACTCAAAATACTATGAACAATACCAAGTATTTCTTTATTGGGAATCAAATCCATCACTTCGATTGAAATAAAAAGACCGAGTAAGGCACATGTTGCAGCGGTAATTCCAGAAAGCACAACTACCCCCATTTTTCCTAAAAGTATTTGCCAACGAGTAACCGGAGTTGTTAAGAGTGTTTCCATTGTTCCCCGCTCTTTCTCACCAGTAAAAAGATCAATGGCTGGATACATACATCCAATAAAGCCAAATGCAATGAAAATATAGGGTAGGATACCACCAGCTAATTTTCCAATCATTTCTTTTTCAGAAGCAATATTGACATACTCTGTTGTAATTGGATTTATTTTACTCACATCTACTTTTAAAAGATCGTATCGGTTGTAACGCTCTTTTTCTTCAATGATTTTCATATAGGATTCTGCACGCTGTTGCATCCCCATATCCGTTGCATTGTGATACATTTTTATTTTTACTGAGCTTAAATCTGCAAGTTTTTGTATAATATTCTTGGGAACAACTAAGCCTAGTTGAATAGAATCTTTTTCAAGATCGCTGAGAAGGGCTAAAGTGTCTTTATAAAAAATAATTTCTTTTTCACCAATTACTTGAGGAATATCATTAAGGTCTTTAAGCACTTGGTTATTAGAAGGGCCAACCATGCCGATTTTAATCTTTTTTGTGGCAGCTTCAGTTTGAAAGTCTTCGGATACAGAGATGAATATATTCATTATGACCGGAAACAGTAGTAAAGGTATAACCAACATTGTCATCATTGTTCGCCGATCTCTAAGTGTATCTTTGAGTTCTTTTAAAAATATTTTCAGGATCATAATTCTAGAGTTGATGAATTCTGAACGATTCGGATAAATTCAGCCGTTAGATTTGGTGCTCGCATTTCGGATCGAAAATTTTCCATGCTGCCATTAAAGAGCAGATTTCCTTTATGAATAATCGCTAATTCATCACAAAGGAGGTCAACCTCGCTCATTATATGACTCGAAAAAATGACTGTTTTCCCTTCAATTTTGCAATCCCGAATCAATTGAATAATATTCTCTGCTGTAATGACGTCTAATCCACTTGTTGGTTCGTCAAAAATTACTACTTCAGGATCATGAATCATTGTTCTGCAAATGGAAACTTTTTGCTTCATTCCGGTGCTGAGTTTTCCAATTCGTTTGTCTTGAAAGTCATGCATATCCAAAAGTGAATATAAACGCTCTTTTCTTTTTTCAAAATCATTAGATTGTACGTTGTACAAATCTGCAAAATATTTGATCAATTCATTGGGCGTTAGACGCGCATACAAGCCTGTAGATCCTGTTAGAAAACCTATCTTTTTTCTTGCTTCAGATGGATTTTTTATTGCATCGACTCCGGCAATTTTAATGGTTCCGGATGTGGGCTTAAAAATAGTCGCCAGCATGCGCAGTGAAGTTGTCTTACCAGCACCATTTGGACCTAATAACGAAAATATCTTTCCTGGTTCGCAATTAAAACTAATGCCATTTACAGGTATTGCTTTTTTATCAGTCGTACCTAGTTCTTTTCTTTGTTGGCGGGTTAATTCGAATTCTTTGAAAAGATTTTCTACTTGTATCATTCTGTTATGAGGGATTAATCATGTCGTCCGAGAACAACGCCAAGGCCTATTCCGCCTCCAAATGCCCAGCCGAACTGGGCAGCTTGCCGCGTTTCAATAAAGGCTGTTGCCGTAATCAAATCATTTATTAAATAAGTTGATTTAACCCCAAAAGAACAAGCGTATTTGAGAAAAAAATCATCTGTTTTTTTATTTTTCACAAAATCAAGACCAAGTATATTAGCATAAGGAGAAACATCCCATTTGTAGGTAGGTGAATAATGGTAACTCAACCCATCAGGAAGCACTAATAATAATATTCCGCCTAAGATTCCAAAAGCGCCAGAGTTTGTTGTATCAACATCAGCTGCGTTAATCAGGCCTATTCCAAAGAGAACAGGAGCACCAAGTATTCCCATACTTGTATGAAATTGGGTAATGGAATCTTTTCTAGTGATATAATCAAAATTATAATTCAATCCGAAATTCTTTTTTGTAAGAATTTCGCCATCTAAGGAGTAATTGTTGTAATTAACATTTTGCACAGTCCCCATACTATAGCGACCATAAATATGGAATTTGTGGTCCAATAACTGTGATTGAGCAATTGAACCAAAGCACAACAGAACCAAAATTAGTAGTTGTTTCTTCATTTTAAGATTAAGGTTAAAAAATCCATTTATTCACAAATGCGTCCTTTGTGCTTTTCGTTGTGAAATAGTTCGTCAACACTTCTCATTTCTTCAAGTAATTCAGCTGAAGGAGGCACACTTTGTAGTGCTCCAAGATCAGGTTGGCCAGCATCTACCCATGCGGTATACCAGATCGATCCAACTGCTATAATTGCTGCACGCATTCTTCTTTCCACCATACCATTCATGCGCTTATGGTATTCTTGTGAAAATTCATATGAATACACTGGAATTGTTGTATTACCTCTTTGTTCGAAGCTATATTTTTTATCACTTGGAAATTCACTTGTAATCTCCTTTTCAATGCGTAAAACAGAATCTAGGGCCATGTGGGATCCTTTGACAGCATCCCAAGCCAACTCTAGCGTGCTTTTATGGTATCTACTTTTCCCTACAAAATAATCGTAGGATTCAGCATTTATCTCTACTAATCGACTTTCCCACAAACCATGGATACCTCTTTGTCCAGTATATTGACCATTGTAGTTTTCAGTTGTATGTAAAGGAACATGGGCATCTCCGATATAGTGACCTATATCAGCTGAATACTTAAGGATCAAATCGACATTTTTTGTTTCAAAAGCCTTCTGCAATTTCATCTTCATAATATTGATGTGCCAAGGAACAATCCCATAGGCTTGGAGTGTGTCCTCACTGAATTTTGCAACTGCATCTGTCCATCTTTTGGGCACTATTTGAAAAGGATCTTCACCAACTTTGTAATAGTGGTCCAAGTCTATATAGTGGCATTGGGCTTCACCTTCTAATGCATAGCGTCTTTTATCGGGATCTACAGCGTGCTCCGTTATATATTCTAAATGTTCTTTGTAAAATCCAAACATTTCTGGAGGAAGCGTGAATATTGCAATTCGATTAATGCGCTTATGACCATAAAAACCCCATTTTTTTTCAAGATGAATTTCACGGCTTCCCCAAGCTAAAAGAAGGGGCGCGAGTAAGAATAGGATTATTTTATAGTTTGACCAGTTTGCCATTTTTTAAAATAGGAATAATATCCGTTTGATTTGGTGTTAAACAATATTTAATGTCTTCGTTCAAATTTAGATTTTTCAATCGTCTTCTATGTGAACTAGATTTCAAATAACCTAAATAATTGTCTTTTGCAGAAAGATACAAATATTTGGCAGCAATTGACGAATCTTCAACTGAGATAAAACGACCAGTTGAGATAAGATATTCTGAGATCGCACCTGCACAAATAGTATCTTCTAAATTGAATTTATCTTGCCATCCTGAACATAGACATAAAACATTTTTGTTTTGTTCAGAAAGCCATTTAGAAAGGGTATCTAAATTCAGAAAAGAACCAACAACGACAGTTTCAGCATCCTTTGCTACATCTAAAGATTTCGTTCCGTTTGTTGTAGTTAAAACAACTTCTTTACCTCTGAATTCCTCTTTCATATAAGAAAAGGGGGAATTACCAAAATCAAAACCATCAACGATTTGACCCTTTCGCTCCGCACCTGCGAGATAACCTTTTTGTTTGTATTCCCAGGCTTCTTCAACTGTAGGTACAGGAATGATTGATTCAATACCATTATGAAAAGCTGCACAAATTGCTGATGTAGCTCTTAAGACATCAATTACAACAACAATTTCAAATTCATCTTTAAAATAGCTGTATTCTCCCGGTGTAAAGCAAACTTCAATATTTTTTCGTGTATCCATAGTTATCGGCAAAGTTAGGATTTTTTAAGGAATATTTTTACTTGGCTGACGATTATCAATTTAGCACAAAAACTAATCTAATTCTTCCTCTTGTAGCGGTTTTAATAGTTTTTTCTCTGCCCAGAAAGTCATGAACGGAATGAGTGAAGCAATTAGCAGAAGTGCTGTTTTTTTTATAGGCATTTTTCGATCAAAGTGAACCAATAGTACCCAAAGGCAATAAGCCATGAATAAGAAGCCATGTATCATTCCTACTATGTAGTTTGGACCTTTAATTTCCATCATGTATTTTAAGGGCATGGTTAGACCAAATGAGAGAAACGAAATGCCTTCCAAAATAGCTAAAAGTTGCAGTTGCCCGAGTTTTGTCCTGATATTCATTGTTCTTATAGTTTGATTTCTTTTTTTCTTTTTTCCAAAGCAAATAATTCATCCCTCAAACGAGCAGCTTCAATAAAGTCCAATTCTTTTGCGGCTTTTTCCATCTGTTTACGAGTGAAGACAATTGATTTTTCCAATTGTTCAATTGTCATATACGCAACAACAGGATCAGCAGCTAATGGTAAATCTTGATTTAGTTCATATTTTGCGAGACGAACTGCTGGATTACCATCTGCAACCTTCGTCGATTCCAGAATTTTCTCTTTGGATTTTATCAAAGCGGTTGGCACAAGTCCATGATCTTTGTTGTACTTTATTTGCAGCGCTCTGCGTCGAGCAGTTTCATCTATTGTTTTTTGCATGGATTTAGTCATTTTATCTGCGTACATGATGACTGTGCCATTGATATTTCTTGCAGCTCGACCAACAGTTTGTACCAGTGATCTTTCATTGCGCAAAAAACCTTCTTTATCAGCATCTAAAATTGCTACTAGCGAAACTTCTGGTAAATCCAACCCTTCACGCAAGAGATTGACACCAATTAAAACATGAAAATCACCGAGTCGCAGTTGTCTCAATATTTCAACACGCTCAATCGTATCAATGTCACTGTGAATGTAACGACAAAGAATCCCGAGTTTGTCAAGGTATTTCTGGAGCTCCTCAGCCATTCTTTTAGTAAGGGTAGTGACTAAGGTGCGCTCATCTTTATTGATGCGTGTGTGAATTTCCTCTATTAGATTGTCTATCTGATGTAAACTTGGTCGAACGTCAATAATTGGATCAAGTAAACCTGTTGGACGAATAACTTGCTGAACTAAAACTCCTTCAGATTTCTCAATTTCATAATCAGCTGGAGTGGCGGAAACATAGATAGCTTGACTTAAAAGGGATTCGAATTCTTCAAATTTCAATGGTCGGTTGTCGATAGCTGCTTGTAATCGAAATCCATAGTCTACTAGATTTATTTTTCGTGCTCGATCACCTCCATACATGGCGCGTATTTGAGGAACTGTAACATGACTTTCGTCGATAACCATCAAAAAGTCTTCTGGAAAATAATCTAATAAGCAGAATGGACGTTCACCAGGTTTTCGTTGATCAAAATAACGCGAGTAGTTTTCAATTCCCGAACAATAGCCTAATTCTCGGATCATTTCCATGTCATAGCTCACTCGCTCATCAAGACGTTTTGACTCTTCAATCTTCCCTTCTTTTCTAAAGTTTTCAACTTGAACAACCATATCTTCGCCGATTTGATCGAGTGCCTGCTTTGTGTTTTCTGGACTAGAAACAAATATGTTTGCAGGGAAAATATTTATTTCCTGAAATTGTTCAATTCGACTATTGTTGATGGGGTCAATGGCGCTAATTGCTTCAATTTCAT